>JBJYXQ010000361.1:0-3132 GCA_046260035.1 Anaerolineae bacterium | reverse complement strand
GGACCCGTACCGACTGCCCTTTCCTGATGCCAGCTTCGACATCTTGGTGACACAGCAGGTACTGGAGCATGTACGCAACTACCCGACGACCGTGGCCGAGACCCGTCGGATTTTGAAGCGCGGCGGTTGGGCCCTGCACATGTTCCCTGCGCGGCTGACGCCCATCGAACCGCATACGCAGGTGCCGGGTGCCACCGTCCTCCGCTGGCCGCTCTGGCTGAAAACTTGGGCCTGGCTAGGTATACGCTCCGCAAGCCAGACGGGCATGACCTGGCAGCAAGTCGCCCAACGGAACCAGAAGTACCTGTGCACCAGTACGAATTATCTGACCGGCCCTGAGCTAAGGCGGCAGTTTGCGAACCACTTCGATGAGGTGCACTTCGTAGAAATGTCCTTTCTCAAGCACAGCCCGAACATCCGGGGACGCATGCTTGCGCAACTCGGCCGCATGGCTCCTCCCCTAATCGGTCTGTATCGGACTTTCTGGGCCCGGATCATCCTGGTGCGTGCTTGAACGCTGCATTGGACAGACACCCCGCTTTATGGTTGAGAGCACCAGGGTACTGGGCAACGGCAACAGGATAACCCGGGGGGCTTCTTGTTGGATTTGGACTATTGAACGTTTCGTGGGTGTCCCATTGCTAAAGAATCAAAATGAATCGGGCAGCGCTCAACAAATGCGCTATCGGGCAGACATTGATGGCCTGCGTGCGATTGCTGTCTTGCCCGTCGTTTTTTTTCACGTGGGATTTTCGGGATTCCCAGGAGGTTTTGTTGGAGTCGATGTATTTTTCATCATTTCAGGCTTTCTGATCACGTCGATTATTTGGCGTGAACTGAGTTTCGAGAATTTTTCAATTGCACGCTTCTATGAACGTAGAGCGCGACGTATTTTACCCGCACTTTTTGTAGTCATTCTATTTAGCGCTATCTGCGCCACATTGGTCTTCACACCCGAGGAATTGACACGCTTCGCTATTTCGATCCTTGGATCAGTCTTCTTCGTCCAGAACTTCGTTCTTAGCGCCGAAGCCGGTTACTTTGATGCTGCAGCCGAGACCAAACCGCTGCTGCACATCTGGTCTCTAGCTGTTGAAGAACAATTCTACATCCTATTCCCGATTGTGTTGTTGGTATCTGCCCGCTGGATGTCACGAAGTGCTATCGTGATATTGTTGATTGTGCTGGCGGGTTTATCTTTTTGCTTATCTTCGTATCTGATGATGCGTAGCCCAGTCTTCAATTTTTATATGCTTCCCACTCGGGCTTGGGATTTTCTGGCAGGATCCTTGCTGGCAGTACTTGGTAAACCGATTAAGCAAGGCCCTTCGCGCATCCTTGACGCGCTCTCTGTTGTCGGTCTCGCAGCAATCTTGCTCCCAGTTGTACTTTATTCTCCAGATACGCCGTTCCCAGGCTACACGGCCGCTCTACCAGTACTAGGAGCAGTGGCGCTCATTTGCTCTGGGCCGCATAGCCTTGTTGGGCGATTTTTGTCCCTGCGCCCGTTTGTCTGGGTGGGACTAATCTCTTACTCTCTTTACCTATGGCACTGGCCACTAGTCACGTTTCATCGGATTGTCTTTCCTGGTTCTGTCCAGTTGAGCCATGCTTTGATTTTGACGTTACTCTCATTCGCGCTCGCGGTAGCCTCCTGGTCATTTATCGAGCAGCCGTTTCGACGCAAGGATGGGCTTCTTCGCACCCCACGAGCGGTTTTTGGTCTTTCAGCACTCGTAGGAAGTATGTTGGTTGCGTTGGCGCTGAGCGTGATATCCGGCAACGGTTGGACTTGGCGCATCTCGCCCCACACCATCGCAACACTAGAAGTTGCCGGGGAAAAACAGGATGTGAAAAGTCGCTGCACAGCAGATAAACATCTCTTTACTGTGCGCGGAGAGCCGCGTGGATTTTGTCGTCTGGGCGTCGCATCCGCTGATGCCCCCTCCGTTTTAGTTTGGGGGGACTCGCACGTGCGGGCCTGGTATCCCGCATTAGACGCTGCATTTCGGAATGCGGGCGTGAGCGCTTATGCTATCGCTATGAACGGTTGCCCAATCGCTTTCGGCATGGTGCGTGTTGGGCCGGATGAACGTGGTTGCATGGGGGCGTCAGCGGCGATTCGCGCCGAACTTGAGGCCGGTGCATTTCAAAAAGTGTTGATTGTCGCTTCCTGGTTCGGTGTGCTGCAATCAAAAAACACGGTTTACGCAGGCGTGCGTAGCTTTGATGACAAAACACGTGAATATAACGTGACTCGAGCAATCGCCGATACCGGCGACGCATTGCGAGAGCTTGGTGTACGCTCTGCTTTTCTCGTGACCGTGCCCGGCGCGACAAAAGCTGTACCAGAAGCAACATTTCGTAAGGGCCTGATTGGATACTATCCTGAAATTCGTCGTACGAAGGAAGAGTATCAAGCCTTAATGGGGCCAGTTCGATCCACTGCCGAGAAGCACTATGATCAAGTGTTTTCCTTAGAGAGCGCTTTATGTGAATCCGGCTGGTGCAAGGTAACTGACGATGGTAAGCCGCTTTACTTCGACTCGAACCATCCGTCTCTTCACCTAAACAAAATAATGTTGCCGTACTTTGAGAAATTATTGTCTCAGTTTCTCTGAAATCGCAAATTGACGAGACTCGCGTTAGGCAGCACGGACTGGCTTCAATGCCTTTCGCTATGGAACGCGGCAACGTTTCCTGAAGGCCACCGGGTCTTTGTCGTATGCGACCCCCACGGAGCATAATTAGGTTTGATTTTGCTGGCCGCGCCTGGGCTGCGCAAGGTTCGGTTTCGTTTGCGCAAGCAGGTCTTCATAAAGCGCGCAGTATCTCTCGACGCAGGTGGTGAGACAGAACTGCTCTGCCAGCCGCTTGCGCGCTGCGTCACCCATAGCCTCTCGGCGCTTGGGATCTTGCGCCAGATTGAGGACGGCGTCTCCCAGCCTCTTTGGGTTGCGAGCCGGCACGACGAGACCAGTCTGGCCGTCGATGACTACCTCGGCATTACCTCCGATATCTGTCACCACCATCGGTAAGCCGGCGGCCATCAACTCCAGAATTGCGTTCGAGAGTCCCTCATTGCGCGTAGGCGTGAGGATACCGACGTCAGCAGCAGCGAGGATATGCGGT
>JBJYXQ010000360.1:2122-6473 GCA_046260035.1 Anaerolineae bacterium | reverse complement strand
AATACACCGTTTCACCTGCCGCTTTCGCGGCTATTTCGTACGAGGAGGTTGCTTTGGCGGATACTTTGGTTACGCAAACGCGGAACGTGCGCGCGGCATGTTTCGAGACAGACGCGGCGCTGATGGCTGAATTGGCGCAGGGTCAGCACCCTTCGCTGCTGTATATCGGCTGTTCGGATTCGCGGATTCTACCCTCCCACATCCTGGACGCGCATCCCGGCACGGTCTTCACCACGCGCAATATCGCGAACATCGTACCGCCCTATGCGGCGATGCAGCAGGGCGAGATGGGGACGGCTGCCGTGTTGGAATACGCCGTCCTGCACCTGCACGTCACCGACATTGTCGTGTGCGGGCACAGCAACTGCGGTGGGATGCAGGCGCTGGCGCACGTCGAGGCGTTGGAGCCGGGATTGCAGCAGTGGCTGCAGTATGCTCCGGATACGGAAACGTGCGTCCCGGCTGAGGGTGACACTGCCGCGCCGTTGGATGCATTGATTGAAGCGAACGTGCTGCTGCAATTGGAACACCTGCGCAGCTATCCATTTATTGCGGAAGCCGAGTGCGCGGGAACGTTGCGCCTGCACGGTTGGGTATACGATCTCGCCAGCGAGCGCGTGCGCGCTTACACGGCAGAAGACGGCTGTTTTGTGGAAGAGTCGCCACTCGGCACATGACCTTTGGAGGTCGATCTATGACGACGGAGCTAGAATCGCCTATTCATCTTCCCGAGAACTACGCCGAGGTATTGTATTGGAAGCTATCTCACCACAGAAAGCTGTTGGTGGTGATGAACGTGGTCGGGCTGGCCCTGATGGGCTTGTCACTGCCGCTTTTTTTCGCCTGGATGCGCCTGTGGCATTCGGGAACCGCATCCTTGAAGATAAACATCGTGCAGACGGGCGCGCTCTTCATCGCTATTGTCCTAACCATCGTCCTGCACGAGCTGTTTCACGGCCTGGCGCTGCGGGCTTACGGCGCGCGCCCGAAATACGGCGTGATGTGGCAACAAGGCATGTTCTACGCGACGGCCGCCGGCTACGCCTTCCGCCGCAATGCCTACATCGTCATCGCGCTCGCGCCGCTGGTGGGCCTGAGCCTGGTGGGAATGGGATTGCTCGTTCTCTCTCTGCCTGGTTGGCTGGCTTGGGTCATCGTCATTTGTGCCGCGCTCAACGTTGGCAGCGCCATCGGCGACCTGTGGCTGGTGCGTGTGACGTTGGGCTATCCGACCTCAGCCTACATCGTGGATGAGAAGGACGGGCTGCGCGTGTTCATGCCGGTTGTGGAGTTGTGATGTGAGCCGGAGGTATCCTTACTGGGGACTTAGCCTCGCGCTGTGCGCGGCGCTGCTGCCGGCCTGCACATCTTCTTCATCCCCGGCGGCTGAGACGCCGGAACCCACGCATACGCCCGAGCCTAAAGCGGCGACGCTCATCGCCAACTCACCGGTGCCCCCTCTGCCCACCGCGACGCTGCCACTGCCCACGCCCAAACCCTCCCCACCCGCGCGCGAGTTCGCCATCGTCGGCTACCTGCCTGATTACCGCACGCTCGATCCGGAGTGGGAACGCTACGTCACTGACGTCGTCTACTTTTCCGCCAGCCTGCGTGCCTCCGGCGAACTGGACACCGGCAGATTGGACGCGCAGACACTCGCCACCTTGCATGAGATGAGCGCCACTTACGGGACGCGCGTCTTTATTGCCATCGGTGGGTGGGAGCGCTCGGAAAACTTCGCCACCGTTGCTACAGACCCGGACCTGCGGGCACAGGCCGTGCAGGGCATCACCGCGTACTGCCTCGCAAACGGGCTGGACGGTGTGGATTTCGATTGGGAATTTCCCGAAAGCGCAGCGGAAAGGGCTGGCTACGTGGCGTTGCTCGCGGAAGTTCATCAGACGTTTGCACTGCATCACCTGCGGGTGAGCGTGGCACTGGCGCCCTGGCAAGACCTGGGCGACGACCTCTACGCCGCCGTCGATCGCATCCACGTGATGGCCTACGATCACGAAGGCCGCCATTCGACGTTCGAGCAAGCTACCGAAGACATCCAGGCGTTCGTCGAACGCGGCGCACCGCCGGAAAAGCTCCTACTCGGCGTGCCGTTTTACGGGCGCGACGTGCACGATTTCTCCACTGCCCTGACCTATGCGGAGATCGTGCAGCGTCACCACCCCGCGCCGGAGGTGGACGAGGCCGGCGGCATGTACTTCAACGGGATAACGACCATCCAGCGGAAAACGCGCTATGCTCTGGAGCAACAGTTGGGCGGCGTGATGATCTGGGAGTTGGGGCAAGATACCGCGGATGAGACGTCCCTGCTGCGGGCGATTGACCACGTCGCGACGCACGATGAATTTTGACTACCATCCCCTTTAGCGAACTGTGCCTGAAGCCCTGATCGTCTACTTCTCGCAAGGCGGCACCACCGCGACCATCGCGGACGCGATTCGCGATGGGCTCTGCACTTCTGGCTACACTGTCCAGGTGTGCAACCTCGGTGAAGGGACGCCGCCCGCGATTGAGCGCTATGACGTGCTGGGCATCGGTTTCCCTGTGTACGTATTTCGACCGCCGCACAACGTCATCGATTACGTGCGGGACCTGACCGATTTTGCTGGAAAACCGTTCTTCGTTTTTACGCTCTATGGGAATGCCCGCGGCGATGCCGGGACGTGGATGCGCCGGGCGTTGGCACAGAAGGGCGGGCAGGAGAAGGGTTACTTTTACGCCCGGGGCGCGGAGTACTACTACGGCTACCTTCGACGCGGCTACCTGTTTTCGCCAAGCCACCCGACCGCAGAGGATATCGTGAAAGCTCGGGGGTTCGGCACGCAGATTGCCACCCGCGTCGCGGGACAATCCTACGCGCGCGAACCTTTGGATGCCCCGCCGGTCTTCGTACACCGCTTGGAGCGCGCCTTTACCAGCCTCTGGCTGATTCGCGCTGTGTACAGTCGTCTGTTCCGCGTCAATTCGGATGCGTGCATCGGCTGTGGCCGATGTGTGCAGGTCTGTCCCACGCACAACATCACCCTCGATGCGAACAAGCATCCTCAGTGGGGCCGCCGGTGCCTGTTGTGCCAGTACTGTGAGATGGCGTGTCCGGCAGAGGCGATCGTCTCGCCGTTGAGCTGGCCCATCGCGCAGCCGTTCATCCGGTACAACATCCGGCACGCGTTGCGCGATCCCCACCTGGAGTACGCCCCCGTCGTCCACGAAAACGGTCGCACACGCCGGTTGGATGGTCCGGGGCACAGGTATACGTTAATCATAGGCGGACCGTGATCAACGAAAGTCTATATCTTCTTAAGGCATGATTAGCGATGATTGTGACGACAAATTCCCATACCCAGTGGCGTTTGGACATCGCCCGGCGTCTGGCCGAACGGATTCGCGCGTTTCCCGGCGTGCAGGCGATTGTTGTTGGCGGCTCGGTGGCGCGTGGCTATGCCGATGCCTACTCCGATCTGGAATTGCCCATCTTTTGGAACGCACTCCCCACGGACGAGACTCGCCTGGCGCTCGTCGCTGCGCTGCAGGGTGAGTTCCTGCACGGCTACGATGGCCCGGCCCAGGAAGACCAACTACTCATCAACGGGTTCCAGGTCGATCTGTGGCACAACACAGTCGCCGGGGAAGAGGTCGTGATCAAGAAGGTCCTGGAAAATTACAGCACGGATTTCGGTGACAGTAACTTTATGGACACCGTCCGCGCGTGCATCCCGCTTTACGGGGACGCGATCATCCAGAGATGGAAGCGACAAGCTGCGCACTACCCTGACGCATTGGCCTTGAAAACTATCCAGGAGCACATTGCTGCGTTCGACGCCGGTCAATTGGCCGTTATGGCCCACCGTGACAATCCCACCGCCTTCTATGCCACCATCAGCCGGCTACAAGAGTCTATGTTCCTGGTGCTGCTGGGCCTCAACCGCCTCTACTTCCCTACATTCAAATGGATGTACCGGGTTTTAGCCACGATGCTGGTCAAGCCGGTGGGCATCGAACAGCGATTCCGGCAGGCGTTCCAGGCCCCCTACGACGACGCTGTGCAGGATACGCTCCACCTGCTCCACGAAACTCTCGACCTGGTGCAGCACCACTTCCCCCACCTGGACACGACCGCCGTTGCGCGCCGGTTGGCCTACACGCGCACGGCGCACCCCGTGCGGTTTACCGACTGAAGTTGGTGTGTACAGTAACGCCGGCTTATGAAGTTTTACAAATTAGTTCAGCCATACGCATGTCGCGGTTTTGCCGACTGAAGTCGGTGTATACGTGCACACTCCAGCTTCAGCCGGTTTTCCTCTTGATTTTCATAAGTCGTTACTACAAGCCCTACTCG
>JBJYXQ010000360.1:0-2022 GCA_046260035.1 Anaerolineae bacterium | reverse complement strand
CCCAGGGCTGCCTCGTCCAGCGTGAGTTCGGCGCGCGGCATGGGCTGTCCGGCCTCGCTGGGGAAGTCGCGCCGGGCGTGGAGGTGCGGCAAGCCCGCGAAAGCGTCCAGCACGGCCTGCACCTGGTCTTCGTAGCTCTGCATCACCTGCGCGTGATTCTGCTTCAGATACCACTTGACCGCCGCCAGCATCCCCGCCAGTTCCTCTTTGCCCACCTTCATCGGCCGGCCGATGAAGGCGCGCGGGCAGGCATGGAAGGCGCAGGCGTCAATCAGGGCCTTCCGCCCCAGGATCAGCCCTGCGCTTTGCGGCCCGCACAGACCCTTCCCCCCGCTGAACAGCGCCAAATCCGCGCCCATCTGCGTGAAGCGCCACAGGTTTTCCACCGGCGGCAGTTGCGCGGCGGCGTCCACGATCAGCGGAATGCCGTGCCGGTGGGCGATGGATAGGCCGGTTTCAAGCGGCACCTGGCCCGGCATAAAGTGGGCGTTGTAGAAGTAGAAGATGGCCGCCGTCTTGTCGTTGATGGCGCGTTCCAGGTCCGCCGGCGTCGCGCCGGCCTCGTCGCCGATTTCCACCAACCGCCCGCCGGCCTGCTGGATGGCGAAACTGTAGCCCACGCGTCCCCGTTTGTGGAGGATGATCTCGTTCTTCATCCCCTCGCTGTACGGAAGTTGTGCGCGCTTCTCCGGATCCATCCCGGCGATGCACGCGGCGGTGCTGAGCACCATCCCCGCCGCCGCGCCGCACGAGACGTAGGCCGCCTCATTGTGAGTCAGTTCGGCAATCTTAGCGCCCACTTTGGCCTGCAATTCATCTATGTCCACAAAGTGCCGGGATGCTTCCACCATCGCCGCGCTCACCTCCGGCGGCATGAGCGAGCCGCCCAACATCGTCAACGTGGCGGCGCCGTTGATCACTTTCGTCACACCGAGTTCGTCATAGATATCCATAGGGCAGTGCTCCTCTTTTTGAGGGGGTTTTGCGGTTGCGGGTACACCCGCAACCGCAAAACATTCTTTATGATTGGAGTCCGGGAATCTCCCAGTAGGGCGCGGGGGCGTTTTCCCACAGCGGCATACTCAGGCCGGTGGGGTCGTAGACGACTTTGCCGGCCCGCAGGGTCAACACACATTCCAGGTTGTGCTGTCCCACCAGTTTGGCCTTCCCGCAATCGCTGAAACCAAACGTCCCTTCCAGATGCCGGATCACAGCAACGTCCGCTTCCGCGCCGACGCTCAAGGTCCCCAGCTCGGGGTGGCCGATCTCGCGGGCGGGGGCCACGGTGGAACGGCGGATCACGTCGTTCAGCGGCATCCCCATGCTCAGGTACTTCGCCATTGTGGTGAGCATGCTGACGACCGGCCCGTTGATGTTGCCCATGTGCAGGTCGGTGCTGATTGAGTCGGGCGGGAAGCCGTCGCGCAGGGCGGGCACGGCATTGCGGAACCAGAAGCTCCCCGCGCCGTGGCCGAGGTCGAAGATGACGCCGCGCTCGCGTGCCTTGAACATATAATCGTACACCTTGCCGTTGGTGTCCACGATGGGGAATTGCCGCGCGAAGACGTGCGTGTGGATGTCGCCGGGCCGCAGCTTCTTGAGGATCAGGTCAGGGTACGAACGTTCCGGCGGACGCGGCCAGAAGTCCACCATGACCGGCTTGCCGCAGCGTTCTCCGGCTTCCACGGCGCGCTCCACCGAAGTCCAGGGCGCGTGATCGGCGTCCCACGGGTCTTTCGTCCAATAATGCGCCGTCTTGACGCCGACGAGAATCTCCGGGAAGGCGGCAATCACTTCGGCCACGATGCCGGGATGCAGGTCGCCGGCATTCTGCTCAGAAGCCATGTCCACCATGCCGCCGCTGGCGATGTTGAGGAAGGCCAGAACGCGCACGGTGGCCTTGTCCACGCAGCGCGACTTGAAGTCGAGGAAGTCCTTCCAGCCGACGGTGCCCGCGTCCACCGTCGTCGTGACGCCGGCGGCGAGCAGGTGCGCGTCGGCGTCGACGCTGGCGACGTAGCT
>JBJYXQ010000359.1:5773-7429 GCA_046260035.1 Anaerolineae bacterium | reverse complement strand
ATGGAGAACAATCGCAGACCTGTACGAGACTGAACGGGAACATGCACTTGCTGCACACTGTCGCCGCGAAGTTGCGCGTTGTTTGCGCCAGCCGGATCTGGCGTTGGAGATCGAGCACGATGGGCTGGTCCACAATGCGTGGACGATGGTGAACTTCATTGTGCGCAATGTCGGTTTCGGCCCGGCGCGGAACCTGGCCATTCGCGCGAGTGGTCGGCAATTTGACGGGCAGGTGATGCGCACGCAGCGTCTGATCAGCCTGGACGCCGGAGAACGCGCAGTTGAACATCTGGACATCAAGCCTTTGGAGTACGGTTCGAGTGTGCCGTTGCAGGTTGAGATGGAGTTTGTGGATGATGGTGACCATCTCTACACCTGCACCCAAACATTGCATCTGCCGGTGTCCCAAACTGCGCCGCAGGAACGCAAGACGATGTACTCGCGGGTCATCACTGCTGTGCCGGATTTTGTGGATATGGAAGTGCGCATCTTCCCGCTCGAGCTAGGTGGCTATCCGGTGGAGATCACCCTGGGCGATGAGCAGAACTTCCCGCGTGGTTATCTTGATGCCGGCCTTGTGGATTGGTCACCCTCTGGTGACCTCGCCACCGACGGGCAACAGTTGTTCGCCGCTTTGACCGCCGACGCGAATCTGCACAACGCCTGGGCGCGTGCGTGCGGGCAGGCTCCGCGTCGCCGCATCCGCTTGCGCATTGATCTCGCTGCGCCTAAGCTCCACGCGTTGCCGTGGGAGCTGCTGCAAGAAGATGCCCTCTGGTTATCCGCGAATGCCTCCACGCCTTTCTCGCGCTACATACCGGTCGCGGAGCCGTGGGGAGAGGGTGTAGAGGAGCGCCCGCTGCGTGTTCTGGCGGCGGCTGTTAATCCCACCGACTTGGGTGAGTACGGCTTGCCCGCGCTCGATGTGGCGCAGGAGAAAGCCGTGCTGGAAGAAGCTTTCGCTGAAGCGCCGGACACAACGTTGCATCTGGATTTTCTCGATGCGCCGGTCACACTGCAGCGATTGGAGTGCGCCTTGCAGGAAGGTTATCACATTATGCACATCGTCGGGCATGGGATGTTCAGCGCGCGCGAGCGAAAGGGGGCGCTTTGTCTCCAGGATGATGATGGGCTGACCGCTCTCGTAGACGATGAAGCATTGGGAGCTATGCTGGCGCGTCAAGGCGCGCGCCCACGTTTGGTGCTGCTGGCAGCGTGCCAGAGTGCGACCCGGTCGACGTCCGATGCCTTCGTGGGTATGGCCCCGCGGTTGATTGAGGCTGGTGTCCCCGCCGTCATTGCGATGCAGGCGAGTGTGTCACTGGCCACCACGCGAGAACTGAGCGAGATCTTCTATCGCCGTCTGGTGGAGCATGGCGCTGTCGACCTTGCGTTGAACGAAGCGCGCAGCGCGCTTTTGACGGCCGGTCGTCCCGATGCTGCCGTACCCGTGCTCTACATGCGGCTCCAAGACGGGCAACTTTTTCGTCGTTGAGCATTGACAACCGCCATTTTCGGGATTAAAATGTAATAAAGATATAACAATCTCCCAATGCGTTTTCCGCGTTTGCCGTTTCTCGCCTGATAAGGAGGTCGGATGCACATCGCCTTTCTGAACCCTCAGGGGAACTTTGACCCGGCAGATCGCTATTGGAC
>JBJYXQ010000359.1:0-5673 GCA_046260035.1 Anaerolineae bacterium | reverse complement strand
GAGGGGGCTCTGCCCGATGCGTTCACTGCGCATTATGGCGATGGTGGCCTGGCGGCTGTGTTGTTGTCCGCTGAAACCGGTATACCTTTCACGTTCACTGCGCATTCCCTGGGCGCGCAGAAGCTGGACAAAATGCACCCTACGCGGGAGAATCTGCCCGCTCTCAACGAGCAATACCACTTTGCCGAACGCCTCTTCGCCGAGCGTCTGAGCATGAATCGCTCGGCAGTCAACATCACCAGCACGGTGCAGGAGCGGATGGAACAATACGCGCATCCTGCCTATCGCGGCGCGGTAGATGTCAATGACAATCAGCGATTCGCCGTCATCCCACCGGGCGTGAATCTATCGATTTTCGGTGCGGATGCGCGCGCGGAGGAAGAAGCGGCGACGCAAGCCCACGTCCGCGCGATGCTGGTGCGCGACATCGCCGCGGGCCGGTGCGAACTTCCCGCCATTATCGCCTCCAGCCGCCTGGATCCGAAGAAGAATCATCTGGGCCTTCTGCAGGCCTTTGCGCAGTCGCCGGAATTGCAGGCCAAGGCCAACCTTGTGTTTTTCACTGGCGCGCTGGATGATCCACTGCGCGATGATGGTACCGCCAGAGATGCCGAACGCGAGGTGCTTGCCGATTTGCGCGCTGTGGTGGAACAGGCGAATCTGTGGGGCAAAGTGAGTGCTTTTGCCGTGGGTGGACAGGCGGCGCTGGCTGCGGCTTACCGTTTCCTCGCGCAGCGTGGATCGGTGTTCGCGCTCACCGCGCTCTACGAACCCTTTGGTTTAGCCCCGCTGGAGGCCGCCGCTGCCGGTCTGGCCTTGGTGGTGACGCAGAACGGCGGTCCGAGTGAGAGTTTGCGGGATGAGCAGACCGAGTATGCTGTACTGGTAGACCCTACTGACCCGGCCGATATCGCGCGTGGGCTGAGTCGCCTCCTAGCTTCGCCAGAGACTGTGGCAGAATTCGCCCGGCGCGGACGACAGCGCGTGCTGGACCGCTACACCTGGGAGCGCACGGCGCAGGGCTACCTCGCGCAGATTGAGCGCGTGTTGCGCGATCCGCCGCACGGGCGTGCCGATGTCGCTGAACTGCCGCTGCATCCCTATTTCCAGAGCGGGCGGCCCGAGGATGCTGTCTCGGTCGACGAGTTAACAACGCTTTACTTTCGAACCTGACAGGTCTTCCGAGACCTGTCAGGTTTAGCGAAAGACGTTTTCTCTGATGGACAAGATAGACAGGATTTCAAAATACATCCTGTGCATCCTGTCTATCCATGTTATTTTCGCAGGAGGCCTTAAGTGCACATCCCCGCAGGCGACATCGATCTCGTGGCATTGGGCGAGGCGTTGATTGACTTCATTTCTGTGGAGTCGGCGGATTCGCTGCGCGATGCCCACGTTTTCCAGAAGCACCAGGGTGGCTCACCGGCCAATCTTTGCATCAACCTGGCGAAGCTTGGCGGGCGCGCGGCCTTCATCGGCAAGACGGGCGCAGGGGCGTTTGGCACGTTCATCGCGGCGGAGCTGCGTGCGGCAGGTGTCATTACCGATTTTATGATACGCGATTCGGCTGTGCGTAGCAGCATTATTTTTGTGACCAAGACCACCGGTACACCGGATTTCGAGGCGTTCCGCGACGGCGATTTCCGGCTTGCACCGGATGAGATCGATGCGGACGCGATCCGTTGCGCACGCGTTGTCCATGCGTCGATGTGGCCGATCTCGCGTGAGCCGTCGCGCTCCGCGGTGGAACGCGCCTTTGCGATTGCCCACGAAGCCGGCCGAATCATCTCTTTCGATCCCAACTACAGCCGCCGCATCTGGCCCGATTACGATGAGGCGCGCGTGGTGCTTCCACGTCTGCTACGCCGGGCTACAATCGTTAAGCCATCGCTGGATGACGCGCATCGTTTCTTCGAAGACGACGTGTCGCCGGAAGTCTATGTCGCGCGCTATCACGAATTTGGCCCGCGAATTGTGGTGTTTACGCTGGGCCGCGAAGGGATTCTGCTCTCCGAAGCCGGGAAGATCACCGCCGTCCCCGCGCGCAAGATCGCGGTGAAGGATGCCACCGGTGCGGGTGATGCTTTCTGGGCCGGATTCCTCGCCGCCCTGCTCGATGGTCATCCGCTAGAGCACTGCGCTCATTTTGCCCGCGAGGTCGTGGAGATGAAGCTCTCGCGCGTTGGCTCGCTCCCCTCTGGCCTGGACCGCGCTGCTATTTATGCACGTCTGACACAAGACTACCCGACTGACAACGAGTCGACTAGCTGACTAAAGACTACCGGAGGTTATCATGTTGGATTGGTACAAAGACGCGATTTTCTACGAAGTTTCGGTGAAGGCTTTTGCCGACAGTAACGGCGATGGTATCGGCGATCTGCGGGGGCTGATCGGCAAGCTGGACTATCTGCGCGATCTGGGGGTGGATGCGCTCTGGTTGCTGCCGATTTTCCCCTCCCCACTGCGCGATGATGGTTACGACGTGGCCGATTACACGAGCATCCATCCCAATTTTGGGACGCTGGACGATTTCAAGGCGCTACTCGTTGAGGCGCACAAGCGCGATTTGCGGATTATCGTCGAGTTGGTGGTCAATCACACCTCCGATCAGCACCCCTGGTTCCAGGCTTCGCGCGATCCGCAGCATCCCGACCACGCGCGCTACCGCGATTGGTACGTGTGGAGTGACACCGACCAGCGCTACGCCGAAACGCGTATCATCTTCCTCGATACCGAGCCATCCAACTGGACGTTCGATCCCGTGCGGGGGCAGTATTTCTGGCATCGCTTCTTCAGCCACCAGCCGGATTTGAACTACGACAATCCCGAAGTGCAACGCGCGATGCTACGCGTGGTGCAGTATTGGATCGATTTGGGAGCGGATGGCTTTCGCATCGATGCGCCGCCCTACCTTTATGAGCGTGAGGGCACAAACTGTGAGAATCTGCCGGAGACGCACGCCTACCTCAAGCGCCTGCGCGCCTTCGTGGATGCCTACGCGCCGGGCACCTTCTTGCTCTCAGAGGCCAATATGTGGCCCGAAGAGGTGATCCAGTATTTCGGCGATGGCGACGAAATGCACATGAATTATCATTTTCCACTGATGCCGCGCATCTTCATGGCGCTGGCTAAAGCGGACCGCACGCCAATCCTGAAGATTTTGGGGCGCACGCCCGACTTACCCGAACCGTGCCAGTGGGGGACGTTCTTGCGTTGTCACGATGAGTTGACCTTGGAGATGGTCACGCC
Organism: Anaerolineae bacterium; assembly: GCA_046260035.1. Classification (GTDB taxonomy): domain Bacteria; phylum Chloroflexota; class Anaerolineae; order B4-G1; family SLSP01; genus DSWT01. Next base: position 2,424 of record JBJYXQ010000359.1, on the reverse strand, counting down.
GGAGGATCGCGCCTTTATGTGGGACTTCTACGCGCCGGAGCCGCGCATGCGGCTAAACCTGGGCATCCGGCGGCGTCTCGCGCCCCTGCTGGACAACGACCGCCGCCGCATCGAAGTTGCCAACTCGATTCTGCTCACGTTGATCGGCTCGCCCTTTATCTACTACGGGGATGAGATTGGGATGGGCGACAACATCTGGCTGGATGACCGCGACGGTGTGCGCACACCGATGCAATGGGACGCCGGGCCGAACGCCGGTTTCTCGACTGCGCCGGCTGATCGGCTTTATGCACCGGTCATTGAGGACCCGGTTTACGGTTATGCACGACTCAATGTGGCTGCGCAGCGAGCGGATGGGGATTCGCTGTGGCACTGGATGCAGCGTGTGCTGCGCATCCGCAAGCAGCATCCGGTTTTTGGCCGGGGGGCGTTGCGCTTTCTGAAACCTGACAATGCTGCGATCCTGGCCTATCTCCGCAGCGACGACGCGCAGACGATCCTGGTCCTCAATAATTTATCCAACGAATCACAACAAGTCGCGGTCGATCTGAGCGCCTACGCGGGCAAAGTTCCACGCGATTTGTTAGGGGATGTCACGCTGGATGCTATTGGCGCGCCGCCATACACATTTACGCTGTCACCTTATGGTTATCACTGGCTGGCGCTGGAATAATGTCGTTTTGTTGACAATTAATCAGCCCAAGAACACAGCATTTTCGTCTCCTTCTGCGAACTCAGTATCCTCTACGGCCGTTTTTGGGGAATGGGGGGAGGTGTGTAGATGGCTGATTCGCAACCATTGGCCGAAGAACAATTTGTCGATCTCGAAATTCGCATCTTTGCGCGTGAGGAAAACGGTTATCCGGTAGAAATCACGCTGGGCGGGCAGCAAGAATACCCGCGTGGTTATCTGGAGGAGACCATTCTGCCTTGGGATACCTCCGGCGATCTCATGGCTGACGGAGAACGACTTTTCGCGAGCCTTTTCGCGGATCCCGTACTCCGCGAAGCGTGGGCTGAATGTCGCGGGCGTGCTGCCCGTCGCCGTATCCGGCTGCGGGTGGACACACTAGCACCAGAACTGCACGCGCTGCCGTGGGAACTGCTCCAGGAGGACGGCATGCTGTTGACTGCCGGTGCCGACACCCCTTTCTCGCGTTATCTACCGATTGCCTTGCCGTGGGGAAGTCTGGTCGAAGAACGCCCCATCCGCGTGCTGGCGGCGCTTTCCAATCCTGCCGACCTGGAGATCTACAACCTCGCCGCGGTGGATGTGACAGCAGAGCGGGAGTCTCTCATCGCCGCGTTCCAGGAAGCCGGGGACGCCATCCAGGTCGATTTCCTCGATCCACCGATCACGCTTGAACGTCTCGATGAAGCTCTGCGCCAAAGTGGTGGCTATCACATCCTGCATTACGTAGGGCATGGCGCTTTCGGCGTCCGGCATGGTTTGGCGGTGCTCTACCTTCAGGATAAAGATGGCAACACGCAGATCGTCCCTGATGATGCGCTGATCGGGATGTTGGCGCGCCTGCCGGTACGGCCACGCTTGATCTTCCTCGCGGCGTGTCAGAGCGCCACGCGCGCCACAGGTGACGCCTTCCGCGGCTTAGGCCCGAAACTCGTGGCTGCAGGTGCACCGGCTGTGGTGGCAATGCAGGATAGTGTTTCGTTGGCGACGGCACGGCAGGTCGGTGCGGTGTTCTATCGTCGTTTGGTCGAGTCGGGTGCGGTCGATTGTGCCTTGAACGCAGCGCGTAGCGCGTTGTTAACGTCGGAACGTCCTGATGCAGCCGTTCCGGTGCTGTTTATGCGACTAAAATCAGGACAACTGTGGAGTGCCGAAGCGGATGCCCGGGGTTCAATTCTGGGGCGGACGCCGCCGCAAGATTTCTGGCCGGCATTGATTCGCAGGATCGAGAATGGCGAATGTATTCCCATCATCGGCGCCCGTGTTCACAACCGTTGGCTGCCGCCGCCCCAGGAAATCGCCCAGCGTTGGGTACAGACATACGGCTATCTCTTCACCGACGTCGATGATCTGGCGGCGGTCGGGCAGTATCTCGCGACCACTCAGGGTGAGGATTATCCGCGCCAGGAACTACTGGAGACATTGAGGGCTGGATTCATCGAGCGCTTGCCGGCTGGACTGCATCCAGATGGCTGGCCCACCGGAATGACACTGAAGGAACAACTCCGGGTGCTCCGGCGATGTTATCCGACGTTGACGGCGTTGATCCGGGCGGTTGGGTGGTCCAATCTGGTGTCTGCTAATCCCAACGAGATTCACACTGTTCTGTCCGGTTTGAATCTGCCGTTGTACTTGACGACGAACTGCGACAGTTTTATGGTTGAAGCGCTCGCCGCACGCGGACATCCGCCGGTTCGCGAGATCTGCCGGTGGAACAAAGCCCTGCTCCAGCG
>JBJYXQ010000358.1:0-6905 GCA_046260035.1 Anaerolineae bacterium | reverse complement strand
GACTCTGACGGCTACGTAGGCGAACTGATTCCACTGTGGGTAGAGGCCGGCGTGGACGCGTGCTCGCCGATGGAGGTCGCCGCGGGGAACGACATTGTCGCCTTCCGCAAACAATACGGAACGCAGATAGCCTACCTTGGCGGTATCGACAAGCGCGCGCTGGCGAAGGGCGGCGACGTGATGCGCGCCGAACTCATGCGCGTGATCCCGCCGCTGCTGGAAACCGGGGGCTTCATTCCCAGCTGCGATCACGGCGTCCCGCCGGATATCTCATGGCCGAATTTCATCGAGTACACGCGGCTACTTGCTGAGTTGACAGGATGGCTATAAGGGAGCAAAAGACAGAGTGCAAGATTGGTTTTGCTGAATTAAGCAGATAACATACAATAGAGTGAAACCAAGTATCCTCTGAACAGAATGCAGCATTGGCCTGGCTTTATAAGATGGCACAGTTTTCATAGTAAGAGTGACGGATTCTAACATCATAATGATTAAAGGACTCTTTCTTCTAGGCACAAAAGTTTACGACCAAATTTACGGCGAAGCCGAGCGTGCGGCGATCGCTGATCTTGTTGACATCGTCGCGCCGCCACAGACAGCGGAATCCGTGCGGGAAAACCCAGATGTATTGGCCGATGCGGACGTGATTTTCTCTGGATGGGGAATGGCGAAATTGGATGAGGCCTTTCTCGCGGCTGCGCCGAACCTCAAGGTAGTATTCTATGGAGCGGGTTCCATCAAAGGCTTCGCTACCGATGCGGCGTGGGAACGCGGGATCATCATCACCAGCGCGTATGCCGCCAATGCCGTCCCAGTCACCGAGTACACGCTCGCGGCGATCCTCTTCAGCCTGAAGCAGGCTTGGTACTATATTCTCGGCGCCAAGCAGGCAGGAGCCTATCCCCCCAGAAAGACCGTGCCGGGTGGGTACGGCAGCACTGTCGGCCTCATCTCGCTCGGTATGATCGGGCGAATGGTGGCCAAGCGACTCAAAACGCATGATCTACACGTCATCGCCTACGATCCCTACGTGACCACAGAAGCAGGCGCAGCGCTGGGCGTGGAGATGGTGACACTGGACGAGATTTTCCGCCGTGCTGACATCGTCTCTTTGCACACGCCGTTGCTGCCAGAAACAGTGGGAATGATTACCGGGCCCCACCTCGCAACGATGAAACCTGGTGCGACGTTCATCAACACGGCGCGTGGTGCGATTGTACGCGAGCAAGAGATGATCGCCGTTCTCCAGCAACGTCCTGACCTTTACGCCGTGCTCGACGTCACATATCCTGAGCCACCAGAACCTGGATCACCGTTGTACACGCTGCCCAACGTTATCCTCACACCGCACATCGCAGGCTCGTTGGATATGGAATGTCGCCGCATGGGACAGTACATGGTCGAAGAATTGCGGCGCTACATCACCGGCGAGCCGCTCAAGTGGACGATCACACGAGAACGCGCGAAGGTGATGGCATAGAAGACAGAAGGATTAGACCATGAGCGAGAATAAAACGTATACCTCGCCCATCTCCAAAACAGCGCTCGTGACGGCATTGGGGTTTGGGCTGGCAGCGCTGATCGTAAGAGCGGCAAGCTTGCGAATCCCGGTTGTCGGCACTCACTTAGTCTCAGACCCACGCGAGTTGTTTGTTACCCTGGGGGCGGCGTTAAGCGGGCCAGTTGGAGGGATGCTTTGTGGGTTTATGGCGAACAACTGGTTTGGCGAAGATTCGATTGCCCTAATATCAGACTGTAGCGCCCACATACTAGGCGGCCTTTGGATGGGGCTTACCTACAAAAATCTGATGTATGCACGGTTAAAAATGCCATCGTTACTATTAGGCTGGGGGGGATTGGTGTTTATATACTATTACCTTGTGGTCATTCCAGTTTTCGTTGGCGTCACTTACACTTTTTTCCCAGCCTTAGTTGAGCAGTTATTTGGCGCATTGTCGTTCGGACAAGCTTACACTACCTTCGCTCAGGCCGCCACCCCAGAATTTGTGATCACGCTTCTCATTACCGGCATTATCCTCGCCATTCTTCCACCCAAATACCGGCGTCCATTATGGTGACCGAAACGACACGTGCAGGATAACGCAGAATGCTAAAAAACTCCCTGGCCATCAGATTAGGACTCTGGTTTCTGGTGCTTTCAATTTTTCCCCTGGCCATTTTGGCAGTGTTTGTTCTGAATGATGTTGCCGACAACTTTGATATGTTGGCGCTTAGGCATCAACGTGAACAAGTCCATCTGTTGGCCGCCACATTGCCGGATGCACTTCAGCCTGAGGTTCTTACCTCTCTGCAAAAGAACACCCTGGAGGAAAACGATCGCTTGTACATTGTTGATCCAGCGGGAGATTACCTTTACGATCCGGGTCAGAATAAAACGGGCACCTCGATCAATGATGAATTTAGCCCAGATCTCGTCGACAAAATCCTGTCAGGAACGAACGATGCTGTCATAGAAACACAGACAGGACAAGTAATTGGCTTTTCCCCTATCCCTAGCCAGAATGGCAGCATACTCGTCATGGTGAGTGCGAATGCCTTGGGCAAGGAGCTGGTGTCCACTATTCGTAGCTCTTCGCAAATCCAGGTTTCCGTAGGTTTGCTGATTATGGCTATCGTTGGGGGAATTGCGATCTGGCTCGTGGTCGGTCAACCTGTTCGCCAACTAACCAGGGCCGCTGAACGCATTGGTCAGGGAGACCTGGACGTCACCCTGGACCCCGAAGATACCGTGGATGAGCTGCAGGTTCTAGCACTCACGTTTAACCAGATGGCTAAGCAGCTCCGCACGCTGTTTCGCGACCTGGAACAGAAAGTAGACGAACTGGCGCAGGCTGAAGAGGCCGTCCGGGCCAGCGAGAGATACTTCCGCACTCTGCTTGTCAATGCACAGGATACCATTACCGTACTGAATGCGGATGGGACATATCGCTTCGAGAGCCCTGCCGCTGAGCGCACAATAGGCTATAAACCAGAAGAGCTGGTGGGGAAAAGAGCTTTCGATTTTATCCATCCCGAGGATCGCAGCGCCGTCTTAGAAGTATTTCAACAGGGCGTGGAACAACCGCGAGGGCCACAGAGAATCGAATTTCGTTTCCAACACAAAGATGGTTCGTGGCGGTATCTTGAGTCGATTGGGCAAAACCTACTCCATGATCCTGTAGTACAGGGGATTGTGGTAAACTCGCGCGATATCACCGAGCGCAAACAGCTTGAGGAACAGATCCGCCAAATCCAAAAGATGGAAGCCATTGGTCAATTGGCTGGAGGCATCGCTCACGATTTCAATAACATCCTGGTGCCCATTAGCCTCTACACCGAAATGGCGCTGAGGAAGCTTTCCCCGGACGAGAAACTGTATGCCAACCTGCAAGTCATACGAGAAGCGGCAGGACGGGCCGCTGACCTGACACGTCAAATCCTGGCCTTCAGCCGCAGACAGGTATTGAACATGCATGTACTGAACCTCAATGCGATTGTCGAAGACTTCCAAAAAATGCTTCAACGTCTGATCGGGGAAAATATCACACTAGAAACCTTTCTTGAGCCTGACCTCTACCCAGTTAGAGCCGACAAAGCGCAAATCGAACAAGTGTTGCTGAATCTGGCGGTGAACGCCCGCGACGCTATGCCTGCCGGCGGGAAACTGACCCTTGAAACGGCCAACATCTACCTGGATGAAGCTTACATCAGTCAACACGCGGACACGCTATTACCTGGATATTATGTTATGCTGACGGTCAGCGATACCGGTCACGGTATGGACACAGCCACGCAACAACGCATATTTGAACCGTTCTTTACCACCAAAGCCCCTGGCAAGGGCACAGGTTTGGGATTGGCGACCGTCTTTGGCATCGTCAAACAACATGAGGGAAACATTTACGTCTACAGCGAAGCGGATAAAGGCACAACCTTCAAAATCTATCTACCGCGAGTGAAAGGGACTGTCGAGACCTTTGACGCAACAATCACACCACCAGTCACGCTACGCGGGACGGAAACGATCCTCGTGTTTGAGGATGATGTAGTAGTGCGCAAGTTAATTGGTGAAACCTTGACAGGGCATGGATACCATGTGATTGAAGCCCAAAATATCGAGGAGGGCTTACAGCATGCAGCTACACACAAGGGACCCATCCATCTTTTATTGACTGACGTCATTATGCCGGAAATGAACGGGCAGGAACTCTACCAGCACATCGCTACTCTTTACCCTACGATTAAGGTGTTGTATATGTCGGGTTATACGGATAATGTCGTTGTCCATCACGGCATATTGGAAGCAGGCATAAACTTTCTTCAAAAGCCCTTTACAATTGATAACCTGACTCGAAAAGTCAGGCAGGTTCTGGATGAAGATTGATCTGCTATATTTCACATAGGTCGCATCAACACAAAATCAAAAAGGAGCCACTATGAAAGGTATCATTCTCTCCGGCGGACTGGGAACGCGTCTCTACCCCCTGACGGTTTCCCTATCCAAGCAAATTCTCCCCATCTTCGACAAGCCGATGATCTACTATCCACTCTCGGTGTTGATGTTCGCCGACATCCGCGAATTCCTCATCATCTCGACGCCGCAGCACATCGAATTATACGAGAAGCTCTTCGGCGATGGCTCGCGGCTCGGTCTGAACATCGAGTATGTCGCACAACCGCGCCCAGGAGGCATTGCGCAGGCGTTCCTCCTCGGCGAGGACTTCATTGATGAACAGCCGTGTGCACTTATCCTCGGCGACAACTTCCTCTACGGTCATGGTCTTTCGGATCTTATGGAGGAAGCAGGTCAGCTCAACGACGGGGGCATGGTCTTCGCCTACTACGTACAGGATCCAGAGCGATACGGCGTCGTCGAATTCGACAGAGATCTCAACGCCCTGAGCATCGAGGAAAAGCCGCAGCAGCCCAAATCGAATTACGCCGTCACCGGCATCTACTTCTACGACCAGAATGTAGTAGAGATAACGAAAGGCCTCAAGCCATCCGCCCGTGGAGAACTGGAAATCACCGACGTCAACAAAGAGTACCTCCGGCGCGGAAAGCTAAAGGTGCGCATCTTTGGGCGTGGCTTCGCCTGGTTGGATACCGGCACACACGAGAGCCTGCTGGAGGCCAGCGATTTCGTGCAGACCATCGAGCACCGGCAGGGCCTCAAAGTCGGCTGCATCGAGGAAATCGCCTATCGCAAAGGCTACATCGGCTCAGAACAACTGCTGGATATCGCCAACTATTCAAAAGACAATCCCTACTGCCGCTATCTACGCGAACTGGCCCAGCATTCTCCTACGACAGAGTTAGCATAGGAAGCGCATATGATCCGCTCTGGTCTGGTATCCATCACTTTTCGCCAACTCACGCCACAGGCAATCGTTGACCTTGTCGCGCAATCCGGCTTGGACGCGATTGAGTGGGGTGGCGATGTCCACGTACCGCACGGTGACGTCGCGCAGGCGCGTCTCGTCCGCCAAATGACAGAGGAGGCCGGACTTGCCGTCGCGGCGTATGGCTCTTACTACCGCGTCGGACACAGTGAGCCAGTTCCCTTCGAGGCCGTCGTCGAGAGTGCCGTAGCACTAGGCGCGCCTACAATCCGCGTGTGGGCCGGCAAGCAAGGCACGGCAACAGCGAATGATGCCTACTGGGCACGCGTCGTTGAAGACTCACGCGCTATCGGCGATCTGGCACAGCAAGCGGGTGTCGTCGTCGCCTACGAATATCACGGCAATACCCTCACCGATACGAATGCCAGTGCGCTGCGATTGCTGCGGACCGTCGCCCACGACAACGTCAAAACCTACTGGCAGCCACCCGGCGGTGCAACCCTGGATGAAAACCTGGCAAGCCTGGATGCAATCCTTCCCTGGCTCGTCAACGTCCACGTCTTTAGCTGGCGTGAGATCAACGGACAGCGCGAGCGTATGTTACTCGACGCCAAAGAAGTCGAATGGGCACAATACTTAAGTAAGGTCACCACAACCGGTCGCGATCACTTCGCCATGATTGAGTTCGTCCGTGACGATGATCCGGCAAACTTTCTCAAAGACGCAGAAACGTTAAAATGCTTGATACGTGAAGCGTAACGCGTGATGAATTACTCAGTCACGCTTCACGCATCACATTGTCATACCGAAGACTTCAAAATCACATAGCTTGAAACACATAACCCAAAGGAGTAAAACAATGTCACATCCCAAATTAACCGCACAGTTGTATACCGTTCGAGATTTCTGCAAGACGTTGGAGGACTTCGATGCCAGTATGAAGAAAGTCGCCGACATCGGCTACACCGCCGTGCAGGTCTCCGGCATCGGGCCAATCCCTCATGAAGACGTGAAAGCAGTCACCGACAAATATGGTCTCAAGATCGTCATCACGCACGTCGGCTTCGACTACCTGCAAAATGACATCGATGCCGCTATCGCACAGCACAAACTGTGGGAATGCCCCAACGTCGCCGTCGGCAGCATGCCGCGCCCCTATCACGAGATGGGCGAAGAGGGTTTCCACCAGTTCGCCAAAGATGCTACCGAAGTAGGTAAGAAACTAGCCGATGCTGGGCTAACCTTTAGCTATCACAACCACAGCTTCGAGTTCGTGCGCTTTGGCAAGAAAACTGGCCTCGACATCATCTACGAAGAGAGCGATCCCCGCTACCTGCAAGCCGAAATCGACACCTACTGGATTCAACACGGTGGCGGTGACGTCGTCGCCTGGATCAAGCGCATGAAGGATCGTATGCCCGTTATTCACTTCAAGGACATGGTGATGATCAGAGGGGAGCAGATGTGGTCGATGCAGCAGACAATGGCCGAAATCGGCGAGGGGAACCTCAACTGGCCGAAAATCATCAAAGCGTGCAAGAAAGCCAACGTCGAGTGGTATGC
>JBJYXQ010000357.1:0-4608 GCA_046260035.1 Anaerolineae bacterium | reverse complement strand
CGACGCCGTGGGTCATGTTCGTGACGGGAGTGGGACGTACGGGACTGCGCGTGCGTTATTCGCCGGATGGCACGGTGATGGGCAGCATTGCCGAGGGGACTACCGTGATTGTGGAAGATGGGCCGGTCGCCGTCGGTGAGACGACGTGGTATCGTATCATCTCCACGGCAGACCGGCTGGAAGGCTGGGTGGCGGCGGAATATCTGGTACCGACCGTGCCTTGATCGGCCTGGGGAAGGGGGGGCTATGCACTATAATCCGGGATTTGCCCGTATCTATAACCTGCGCTGGGGTGGCTTTGCGAATCGTGTCGCGCCGCGTATCCGTGAATTCTACGAAAGCACACCGCTTGGCCAAGTGAACAAGTCCATGCTGGACCTGTGTTGTGGCACTGGACAACTGGCTTTGCATTTCCTGGAGAATGGTTACGATGTCACCGGCTTGGACTTTTCCCCGGCCATGTTGCGCTACGCCGTCGAAAACACGCAAGTATATGTCGACCAGGATCGCGTGCATTTCGTAGAGGGCGATGCGGTGAACTTTACGCTGGATAAGCAATTTGGACTTGTGGCTTCCACTTTTGACGCGCTCAATCACTTACCCGGCATGGCGGCCTTACAAGGATGTTTCCAATCTGTTTTCTCGGTTTTGCAGCGGGAGGGGCGTTTCATTTTCGATCTCAACACGCGTCATGGGTTGCAGCGTTGGTCCGATGCGAGCGTGCAAATGACCGACGATGTGGCGATATTCACCCGTGGTGTTTTGGTGGAGGAACAAAGACGGTTCTACACGCAGATTTCGGGATTCCTGCGCACAGAGAGTGGGCTTTACGAGCGTTTCGATCAGACGGCGTTCAACACGATATTCGAAATGGACACGGTCCAGGCGGCGTTGCTGGAAGCTGGTTTCCGCAGCACCTATTGCGCGCGTTCTGATGATCTGGCGACACCGTTGGACGATCCAGAAACTGAATCGCGCGTGTTTTTCGTCGTAGAGAAATAAGGGTCTGACCATGCAAGTTCTTGCACAATGAGCAAAAACAGGCGTTGCAGGCCCTTTGGATTCCGGTTCATTCAGGTTAGGAGGAGATAATGCCTTTTGGTAGAGCAGTGCGCGAAAGCGCCTTCAATTTGGCCCGCCGTGATTTAGCGATTTTCTTGGAAGAACACGAGGCGGATTTGATAGAGATCTTTCGCGAGGAAATGCAGCAGTTGGACGATGACCTGCCCGAAGAGGCAGTCTTCATCGATCTCAATCTGGTGGGCATCGGGGATATGATCCTCAAAGCTGCGTTACACGCGATACGCCGATTCCTGCTCGAAGTGCCGGAGAAGCCGAGCCAGACAGCCGATGAGGTGAAGCCTGTAGAGAATGTGCCTTTCTGGAAACGCAAGTCTTAAGCGTGCACTGCTGACCTGTCTGACCTTGCTTGCCATCTCAGCCTCTCGTCGTATAATATAGAACATCTGATCAATACTGTGATGTTGGCGTAAGCGCCTACGGATGACGGCTGCGCATAGTAGCACCTCCTCAAAAACAGCACGTAATCCTGCGCTTGATTTGGCCATTCGCTGATTCATTTATTCCCTGACTCCCACAGGAGGTATTGCATGCCTGGATTCGAGCTTGTTTCGAGTTTCAAGCCTACCGGCGACCAGCCACAGGCGATTGCGCAGTTGGTAGATGGTGTGAACAAAGGCTATCGCCATCAAGTGCTCAAGGGCGCTACCGGCACCGGGAAGACGTATGCGATGGCGCAGGTCATCGCACAGACACAACGACCCACGTTAGTGTTGGCGCACAATAAGACGCTGGGCGCGCAGCTCTACTCGGAGTTCCGCGATCTGTTTCCCAACAACGCCGTCGAGTACTTCGTCTCCTACTACGACTATTATCAACCGGAAGCCTATGTCCCACAGCACGATCTCTACATCGAGAAGGATGCCGACATCAACGATGAAATCGACCGGTTGCGGCTGGCAGCGACGGCGGCAGTACTCACACGGCGCGACGTTCTCGTTGTGGCGTCAGTCTCGGCGATCTACGCGCTGGGCAACCCGCAGGAATGGGGTCGTGTCATCCTCACACTGAATGCGGGCCAGGCGATCCGCCGTGAAACAGTGATGCGCCATCTGGTGAGTATCTATTACACCCGCAACGACCTCGAATTCAAGCGAGGGACTTTCCGCGCGCGCGGTGACGTCCTCGAAATCCGCCCGGCGTACGCCGAGACGGCTTACCGCGTCTCCTTCTGGGGCGACGAAGTTGAGCGCATCACGGAGGTCAACCCGCTGACCGGTGAGGTGATCGATTCTCCGCCGGAAGTCAAAATTTTTCCTGCCAAGCACTACGTCACGTCGGAAGAGCGCGTCAAACAGGCGATTGTGGATATTGAGAATGAGCTGGAGGCGCGCCTGGAGGAGTTCAATGCGCAGGGGAAACTCCTGGAGGCACAACGTCTTGAACAGCGCACGCTCTACGATCTGGAAATGATCCGCGAGATCGGCTACTGCTCTGGCATTGAGAACTACTCGCGCCACATGGACCAGCGCCAGCAGGGTGAACCACCATGGACGCTGCTCGATTACTTCCCCTCCGATTTCTTGCTCATCGTGGATGAGTCGCATATGTCTGTTCCGCAGGTGCGCGGCATGTTCTTCGGGGATCGCAGCCGCAAGCAGACGTTGGTGGACTTCGGCTTTCGCCTGCCTTCGGCGTTGGACAACCGCCCGCTCACCTTCGATGAGTTCAACGAGCGGCTGAACCAGGTCATCTACACCACCGCCACCCCTGCCGACTACGAATTGGCGCTCGCCGAGCAGGTGGTCGAACAGGTCATCCGCCCCACCGGCATTCTCGATCCGGAGATCATCGTACTGCCCACGAAGGGCCAGGTGGACGATCTCGTGGGCCGCATCCGTGAGCGCGTGGAACAGGGACAGCGCGTCCTCGTCACCACGTTGACCAAGAAGATGTCCGAGGACCTCGCTGACTACCTGCGCGAGCTTAACATCAAGGTCACTTACCTGCACAGCGAGGTGCAAACCATCGAGCGCGTCGAGATTCTGCGCGACCTGCGCCTGGGCCAGTACGATGTGCTGGTAGGCATCAATCTGCTGCGCGAGGGCCTCGACTTGCCGGAAGTAAGCCTCGTGGCGATCCTCGACGCGGACAAGCAAGGCTTCCTGCGCAGCGCGACAGCCCTCATCCAGACGATGGGCCGTGCCGCCCGTCACACTGAGGGCACGGTTGTTATGTACGCCGACACCGTGACCGATGCGATGAGCGAGGCCATCGACGAGACGAACCGCCGCCGCGAGAAGCAGCAGGCTTATAACGAAGAGCATGGCATCGTGCCGCAGACGATCATCAAGGAAATTCACGATCTCACCGACCGCGTCCGCGCCGCGACGCAGAAAGAGGAAGAGCGCGAGCTTAAGCCTGAGGAACTCGAACCCGCTACGCTGGAGAAGCTCATCCGCGAGCTGGAGAAGGAGATGAAGACCGCTGCCGAGAACTGGGAGTTCGAGAAGGCTGCCGCCCTGCGCGATCAAATCTTCGAGATGCGCGGCATTCTGGAGACCAAGTCGCCGTTGTGGAAGCGGGATAAAGAGAAATGAGAAATAAGAAATTAGAAATTAGGCCGGTGGCGTTTCGGCCGTTGCCGTTAGGGAAGATTCGGCCGTTGGGATGGCTGGACCGGCAGTTGCGCATTCAGGCGGATGGGATCAGCGGACACCTGGACGAGTTCTGGCCAGATATCAAGGATAGTCGCTGGTTCGGCGGCGACACCGAGGCGTGGGAGCGCGCGCCTTATTGGCTGGATGGCCTGATCCCGTTGGCGTTTGTGCTGGATGACGACGCGCTTAAGGATAAGGTAAAGCGCTATATGGACTACATCATCACGCACCAGCACGAGGATGGCTGGCTTGGTCCGCGCGAGATGATTGCCGCCGCGGGCCGTCCGGAGGATGCGCATTACGATCTCTGGGCGCAATTGCTGGTGACGAAGGTGCTGGTGCAATACCACGACGCCACAGGCGATCCCCGTGCCGTCGAGGCCGTCGAGAAGTGCCTACGCCGCCTCGACCGTCACATCGACCTCGCGCCGCTCTTCAACTGGGGACAGTTCCGCTGGTTCGAGGGGCTGATCGCTATCTTCTGGCTTTACGAGAAGACCGGCGAAGCGTGGCTACTCGATCTCGCCGTCAAACTCCGGGTGCAGGGTTTCGATTGGCGCGCCTTCTTCGCGCGCTGGCCTATCACCGAGCCGACGCCGAAGCATCGCTGGAACTACATGGGCCATGTCGTCAACAACGCGATGGCGCCCAAGGCACACGCGCTCTGGTGGCGCGTCAGTGGTGACGAGGGCGATCGCGCCGCCGTCGATGATATGATCGACAAACTCGACCGTTATCACGGCATGGTCACCGGCGTCTTTACCGGCGACGAATGCCTCGCGGGCAAACAACCTACCCACGGGACGGAATTGTGCGCCGTCGTCGAGTATGCCTTCTCGCTGGAAGTGCTGCTCTCCGTGCTGGGCGATTCGACGTTTGGCGACCGGTTGGAGAAGATCATCTTCAACGCGCTGCCGGCGACGTTCTC
>JBJYXQ010000356.1:3839-7916 GCA_046260035.1 Anaerolineae bacterium | reverse complement strand
ATCGTTGGGCAACCCGGTGGGAAGCGCTGTGACTATGGATGTGCTGGCCAACGATACGGCGGCGGTAGGCCGGACACTTGATCCAGCATCGGTGCAGATCGCAGGTACGGTGAATCCAGGCGACAGCCTGGTGGTCACTGGACAGGGGACCTGGTCGGTGACCACGGCCACCGGTGCGATCACCTTCACGCCGGAAGAGGCCCTCGTGGGGAGCCCGACGCCGATTACATACACGATGGCCGACGACCAGGGAAACGCGTCGAACGCAGCGACGGTTACGGTGATCTACACCGAACCGCCGGTCGCCAATGACGATGCGTCGCTGGGCAACCCGGTGGGCGGCGTGGTGATCGTAGATGTGCTGGCCAACGACACGGCGGCGGCAAGCCGAACGCTCGATCCGGCATCGGTGCAGATCTCAGGCACGACGAGCCCTGGTGAGAGCCTGGTGATTGTGGGCCAGGGCACCTGGTCAGTTAACATCACCACTGGCGCGATCATGTTCACGCCGGAAGAGGCCCTCGCGGGGAGCCCGACAGCGATCGAGTACACAGTAGACGACGATCAGGGAAACGTGTCGAACGCAGCGATAGTTACGGTGACTTACACCGAATCGCCGGTCGCTAATGACGACGCATCGCTGGGTAATCCAGTGGGCAATGCGGCAACCGTAGATGTACTGCTCAATGATACAGCAGCGGTAAGCCGAACGCTGAATCCGGCGTCAGTGCAGATCACGGGCACGGCGAACCCGGGCGATAGTTTGGTGGTTCTGGGCGAGGGCACTTGGTCGGTGAATACCACTACCGGTGCGATCACCTTCACGCCGGAAGCGGGGTTCGAGGGCAATCCCACACCGATCATGTATACAGTGGCTGACGATCAGGGCAATACCTCCGACCCGGCCATAGTGACGATCACCTATACCGAGAATCCTCTAGCCAGGAACGACGTGTCGCTGGGTAACGCGATTGGTTCTGTAGTGACTGTGGATGTGCTGGTCAACGATGTAACGGCGCCGGGTCGGACGCTCGACCCGACCTCGGTGGTGATCGTAGGCGCATCTGGCGATGGCAAGGAATTGGTTGTGCCGGGCGAGGGTACGTGGACTGTGAACACGACCACGGGTGCGACTACTTTCACACCGGAAGAAGGCTTCACAGGCAACCCGACGCCGATCACGTACACGGTGAACGATGACCAGGGCAACGCCTCTAATGCGGCCACGGTGACGGTGATCTACACCGAACCACCGGTGGCTGTGGTTGACAGCTCAACTGACAATCCGGTGGGCAGTGCGGTGACCGTGGATGTGTTAGCTAACGACACAGCGGCGGTGGGGCGGACGTTGGATCCAGCATCGGTGCAGTTCACAGGCACAGCAAATCCGGGCGACAGCTTGGTGGTTACCGGGCAGGGCACCTGGTCGGTGAACACGACCACCGGTGCGATCACCTTCACGCCAGAAGAAGGCTTTACAGGCAATCCCACGCCGATTATGTATACGATGACCGATGACCAGGGGAACGCGTCGAACGCGGCGACAGTGACGGTGACTTATACCGAGCCACCGGTGGCGAACGACGACGAGAGCACGGGCAATGCGATTGGTTCTGTGGTGAACGTGGATGTGCTGACCAACGATACAGTAGCGGTAGGCCGGACGCTGGATCCGGCATCGGTACAAATCGCAGGCACAGCGAACCCGGGCGAAAGCCTGGTGGTTATGGGGCAGGGCACGTGGTCAGTGATTACCGTCACCGGCGCGATTGCCTTCACACCAGAAGAAGGCTTTACAGGCAATCCCACGCCGATTATCTATACGATGGCCGATGACCAGGGCAATGTATCGAACGTGGCTACGGTGACAGTAGCCTACACTGAACCGCCAATGGCAAACGACGACGAGAGCCTCGGTAACCCGGTGGGCAGTGCGGTGACTGTGAACGTGCTAGCTAACGACACGGCAGCGGTGAGCCGAACGCTGGATCCGGCATCGGTGCAGATCATGGGTACGGCAAACCCGGGCGATAATTTGGTGGTTGGGGGGCAGGGTGTCTGGTCGGTGAACAGCATCACCGGCGCGATTACCTTCACGCCGGAAGCAGGCTTTGCGGCCGACCCGGCACCTATCGCCTATACGGTGGGCGACAACCAGGGCAACACCTCCAACCCCGCCACAGTGACGATCACCTATGCTGATAAGGTCTTCTTTGTTTACTTGCCACTCACCGTACGCTATTGGCCGCCTATTCCCGCTGCGCCTGTGTTGAATACCATCAACAACCCCGAGGGTGACGGCAACTACACCGTCAGTTGGAACAGCACAGAGTTCGCCACATCCTACGTCTTACAAGAATCCAACACGAATAGCTTTAGCGATGCTGTCCAGGTCTATTCCGATACGGATACCACTGTATCTCTCAGTGACAGGGGCCCTACGCGTTACTATTATCGTGTCCAGGCGCGCAATAGTTATGCGAATAGTGCCTGGTCAAATGTGCGATCGGTGGACGTGTTGTGGGAGAAAGAACCCAACGACGATGCTTTAACACAGGCAAACGGTCCACTCATTTCTGGACTTACCTACTATGGTCGCTTCTCTAGTGGAGAAGACCAGAAGGACTATTTCTTCGTCCATCTGCAGAGTGCCCAGAGCGTAGAACTCTGGCTTAGTAATATCGCGGCGGCGCAGGATTACGACCTTACCCTGCGCAACGCTGCCTTGCAGGTGGTCGCGCATTCCGGTGAACTGGGCAACGCCAACGAGTATATCCGTACTGCAACACTGCCGGCTGGCTGGTATTACATCCAGGTTTACAATCGCAGCGGCAACGGTAGCACGCAGCCGTATCATCTGCGCGTGGTCTATCCTACCGTGGTACTCACGGCTCTTGGGGGGGATATACCAATGTCTATGCCTCGGTCTTCCAATCCTCCGCCGACGCCGTGAGCATGCAAGTGTAGTGCATTTCACGATGTTTATGACCACGGCCCTGGTAATTGCACCAGGGCCGTGGTATGGGGTGTGCGACAATCAGAGGTGGCGTTTCACAGATTTTCTTCCCCGGCAAAAACAGTTTGCGCCCAACTGCGGATTTTGTCCCAATTTCGGAAGTCCAATGTGGGAACAAGACGCGCGATCCAGCCGGGAAGAAACGGCGTCACGCCGCGCCGATCGATCTTGCCGGCGAAAAGCACCTCAGCCGCTGGCGTGACGAAAGCGCGCACTGGACTATAGATAGTGTCGCACGCTGACGCCAATGCTGCCTCGTCCTTTGCCAGACCGGCCAGGCACACACTGAAGAACGCTACCGGCACATGATTGAGTGCAGATGGGGAGTAAGTTTCACAGTGTCACAATCCAGTTTCTCGGTGAGTCGTTGTTGTTGGGCGCGATGTGGGACATCACTTTGGCCGTCAGGGACTGTGAATTTCTACAGTAGACGTAGCCATAACTATCTGCTACACTTATAGAGTCTCAGTAGATCATAAATTCACAGATGTGTTGTTATGACCTGAAAGGAGTGTCACGTGAAAGCGCGCCGGGTATTGATCATTATTGGTGGAATGATTCTTATTATTGGATCACGCTTACCCTGGATGTCTGTGCCTGTTCTCTTTGGTGTTGAAGGACCGACTTACGAAGCCATTGAAATAGGGTGGGAAGACAACGGAATCGTTACGGGTAGCATAGGGTTGATACTTCTCCTTGGAGGGTTGTTCTTGGGAGGAAGACATGGGGCAAAGTACTCTGTTCCCGGAGCAGTACTTGCAGCATTGACAATCATAGTGGTTGCTGGATGTGTGGGGAGGGTATTTGAGATCAACCCTAGTGCGGGATTCTTTGCTGCTACAGGTGTGGGTCTCTACGTGACGCTCGTCGGTGGGCTGGTTGCTCTAGTGGGAGTATTGCTCAAGAAGCCGCTATCACTGAACGCATAGAGAGGGACATATACTTTGGGCTTTATATGCCTGGATTTTTCAATTAGATTTGGATTGACCCCCTGGCTGGTTTAGTATGGAATACGATACGCAAATCCGCGCTGCGGAATCAGATCCGCAGCAGTTGGAACA
>JBJYXQ010000356.1:0-3739 GCA_046260035.1 Anaerolineae bacterium | reverse complement strand
TCCGCAAACCAGGCCGGGCCATCAACTGGCTTGCGGCGGTGCCGTTGAGCATCCTCACCGGCTTGATCTTTTGGGCCATCAGCGACGTAGAGAACTTCCAGGTCCTCGATCTCGTCCCGCAGATTGCCCTGTGGTGGTCGCCTATCGCAGCCATAAGCGCGCTGATTTTTATGGCGATCACGGCCAAGAAAGGCTACGGCATTGCGGCGGCTCTCGGGTTGGGCCTGTTAGCAGCGGCGGCCTACGTCGTTTTGCTGGTCCCTGCCTTCCGCGCCAGTTGGGGCAGCGAACAGTATCTCCTCCTGGCGGTTATTCACATTCCGCTGTTGTGCTGGGTAGCCCTGGGGATTTCGATCCTGGGCCTCCATTCGAGCACGGACGATCGCTTCGCCTTCTTGATCAAGTCGCTCGAAGTAGCCATCGTGGCGGGATTGTATCTCGGTGCGGGGATAGCTTTTGGGGGCATCACGGTTGGGCTGTTTGCCGCCCTGGGAATCGAACTGCCGGATATCCTGCTCCGGCTGATTGCGGCGGGCGGCTTTGGTTTGCTGCCGGTTTTGGCCCTTGCTACGATCTACGATCCGACGGTCGCACCCTCCGAGCAGGACTTCGAGCAGGGACTGAGCAAGTTCATCGCCACGATGATGCGCCTGCTACTCCCCTTGACGCTGGTTGTCCTGGTGATCTACATCCTCGTGATCC
The DNA here is from genome assembly GCA_046260035.1 of Anaerolineae bacterium. Taxonomy (GTDB): domain Bacteria; phylum Chloroflexota; class Anaerolineae; order B4-G1; family SLSP01; genus DSWT01. The sequence goes on along the minus strand of JBJYXQ010000356.1, from coordinate 3,037 downwards.
CCTTTAATTTTTTCGCGCCCTTTGAAAATCGGGACTTGCTGATCGTCTACAACCTGATGCTCTTTGCCATCGTAGGCCTGCTGATGGGAGCCACGCCCATCAAAGGCGATGATCTCTTGCCTAACTTGCAAAAGCTTCTGCGGAACGGCATCATCGTCGTGGCGGGGCTGGCAGCGCTGGTCAGCGTGTATGCCCTTTCGGCGGTGGTTTATCGCACGGTCCAGGGCGCGTTGACTCCCAACCGGCTGACTGTCATCGGCTGGAACAGCATCAATATCGGCATCCTGCTCGTGTTAATCGTCACGCAGATCCGCAAGGGTCATGACGGTTGGATCACGGCACTTCAGGCAATCTTCAGCCGGGCGACCAACGCCTATCTGGCCTGGGGCTTGTTCCTGCTGATTGCCATTCCGATTCTGTTTTAATCTGCAAGGCCTGTTTCAACTTGCTGGAGTTTCGCTATCATAGGGTTTCTTCAGAACTGCCGTGTGCCTTTTGTGCCGCGATGAAACGACCAACGACATAGGGGCGCTCATCGGCAGGGTTGAAGGGGACGGTTTCGGTTTCGGCGATGGTGAACCCAGCGTGAGTGATGGTTGCTTCCAATTCGGGAATTTTCAGGAATTGTAAGGTGGGCAAGAGGCCGATTCGCGCCGGAATGGATAAAAGACGATTGATCCAGGCGAGGATGGCGTCGTTCCGTCCCATACAGGCCGTCGAAGAAACGAACCACCCGCCCGGCTTCAACAGTTCGTTGATTCTTTGAAGTACCTGTGGCAGATCTTTGAGGAGATGCAGGATGCCAAAAGCGAGAATAACATCAAACGCTCCATCCGCGAAGTGCTGATCGAAAATAGTCGCCTGCGCGAGATTGACGTTTTGGACTTTCCGCTCCGCAGCGTTCCTTCTTGCTGCCGCTACCATTTTGGGCGATATATCAATGCCCTGAATCTCTCGCACATCACCGGCAAGTTCAAGGGTTTTTATCCCGGTCGCGCAGCCGAAATCCAGCACCAGGTCGTTTGCACGCAGGTATTTTCGGGCATTTTCAATGTTCCTGGCGTGTATGTGTGGATAACGCGCTTCCTGCTGCTCGTAAGTCTTCGTGTTCCTATCCCAGAATTTTGCGGTGATGTTCATAACTTTATGGCTTGAAGAGAGCATAACGGGTGCGTTCAGTCGCACGCAGGCTTCGCGAAGCGCGTGCGGTCCGCCACGCGGGCTAGGTTTTGCCTGCATGGTCCACGTTTATGACGATTTTTCCCCTGGCGTGCCCTTCTCCAAGATATCGGAGCGCTTCTGCCGTCTCGCTTAAGGGGTAACGTTGCTCGATAACCGGTTTGACTTGGCCGGATTCAAGAAGCTCCTTCATAAAGGTCAAATCCTTTTGGTTAATATTCGCCATAAAGGAACCTACCTTCTTATGCTCGGTCTTTGAAATCCACCATCCCCGGAGCATGTCCACCGGGAGTTGGAAAATGGAGCCGTCTCCGCCCCCGGATATGACACAAATGCCATTGGGGTTTAGCGAGCGCTTGTATTCAAGCAGTGAACGATTTCCGTTCGCAACCAGGATTAGGTCATAAAGCACTCCGCTCTTGGTGAAGTCTTCACGAGTATAATCAATGACATAATCGGCGCCGCTCGCGCGGGCATTATCCAGGTTCCGCGTGCTGCACAGCGCAGTGACTTCAGCGCCAAACGATTTGGCAATCTGAATAGCAAATGTGCCCACACCCCCGGACGCGCCATGAATCAACACCTTTTGCCCGGACTGAATCTGGCCTTCATCGCGCAGACCTTGTAAGGCAGTGAGTGCCGCCATCGGTACCGCGGCCGCTTCCTCGAAAGAGACATTGGCGGGTTTCAACGCCAGTGACTTCTCGTGTGCGCATACATACTCGGCAAAAGCACCGCTGCTCCCCTTGGCTACCCCGAATACCTCGTCACCTGGCTGGAATCGCCTGATATTCGCGCCAACCTCGGTAACCTTGCCGGCGATGTCGGCTCCGAGTATCGTTTTTTTAGGCTTAAGCAGCCCCCCGCTCATCAGACGGATCAGGAATACATCGGCGGTCAAGAAATGCCAGTCATAGGCATTGACAGATGCGGCCTGAACTTCTATCAGGACTTCATCATCGAGGGGGGTGGGTTTTTCTACCTCCTTGAGTTGAAGAACGTCTGGTGGCCCGTATTTATTGTAAACGATTGCTTTCATAATATCCTCCAAAATAGTTATGAATTGCTTTCCGGTATGCCTTTGATCAAGATCCACAAGCCGATCACAAATTCAAAGGGAACGTAGGGAACGTAAAAGCCAAATGGAATACTGTAACCGAAAATCTGCGTGATGGTTCCAACCAGCATTGGGAATGTGGTAATCAGGCCCCAAAGCGACAACCAGCGCGGCACAACACCGGAACGATAAAGCAAGAAATAGAATAGGATCGCACCGGGACAAAATGCCGCCATCATCAGGGTGCCACTCACAAAACTCATCGCATCATAGGCTACCTGTCCCATAAACAGCAACTGGGCGGGTTGCCCGGTGGCGGCATACTCCTGGCTGAGACGCAAAAGCGAGAAGGCATCCAGTTTGCCGGCAGCGTGCAATGCACCTTCCAGGACGTAAAAGAGCATCGCCGTTAGCGCCAGTGTCTCATTCTGTTTTCGCAGCGTGAGATAGAGTACAACGCCTAGAAAAGTCACACCCAGCGCGGTGAGCATATCGAGAAGAAACCCTGTCCTCATCAGCAAGGGACTCTGCGCGATCTTGAGCATGGTTGCAGCCATGTCGCCTTCTACAAACCATGTCGGCTTCAGAAACACGCCACTGGTGAATGAAGTAATAAACTGCAACAAAAAGGCGACGCCTAAAATTCTGGAAGTTTTGTTAGCTGTATTCATTTTTTATTTCCTTCTTGGTCTATAATAAGAACTACCTTACCTGCATAGCCACCGCGTTCGAGCAACTTATGAGCGCGTGCAGCCTCGGCTAAAGGGATGCGCTCCGCCACCACCGGCTTGATCTTGCCCG
>JBJYXQ010000355.1:0-1639 GCA_046260035.1 Anaerolineae bacterium | reverse complement strand
CTGCGGGCAGAGTAAACCCACTGTGAACGAGCGCAATATATCTATGGACACCCAAAAGATCACCTTCACCAAACCCGAAGGCTTCCTCTACAAGTTCCTGTGGTGTGTCCATCCTTTCCGAGCATTGGGCGAAGCCTGGATACTTGGGGCATTTCTCTTATTCATACTCTCACGCGTTGCCAATGTAGCCTCCGACTCACTGCTGGCCGACGGCCTTCTGTTCTTGTGTGCAGCCTGTGGAACGTGGGTCGCGCTGCGCGCCCAACTGGTGACCGGCCGACTTATATTGCAAGGGATTGGGGAACTAGGTCTAGGATTCCTGGTCAGCGTCCTGATGGTCGCAGGGCTTTTTTCCCCGGCGCAGCACTTCCTGCACTGGGACGCCATTTGGATTAACTCCACGTTCAGCAATGCAAGTTTTGTCACACTCCTTATGGCGCTGACCGGTCCTGGCTGCGTCCTTGTGCGCATCGGCGCGAGAGTATGGCTGTTCTGGGAACATTTGCGGCGGCGGCGGATGCTGTGGGCGATAACCCATGCACATCTCACCGTTGTAGTCGTCGTCGTCATTTTCGGGGCAGGAGCGCTGATCATTTTCTCGACATTTGGTGGCTATATTGTGTCAGGTGCCGAATCCGCCTCAACCACTGCTTTCATCTTCGAACAGCTTTTGTACGCCCTCTTCCCAGTCCTGGCTCTCGGTATAATTTTCCTCATTATGCTGCTAATCGTTGTCCTGCCGCCCTCGTTGCTGGTTTCCTTCTTTATTGCCCGAAAAACCACCAAGCGGCTCGAAAGATTGGCTTCAGCCACCGGGAAACTGCGTGATGGCGACTACACAACGCGCGTTGCCGTCGCTGGTGAAGATGAGGTAGCCCAATTGCAGACCACCTTCAACACGATGGCGGATGAACTGGAAGGCACGCTGCACGATTTGCAGGTCGAACGCGACCGTGTAGCCGCGTTGCTGCACGCGCGGCGCGAGCTAGTTGCCAATGTCTCCCACGAACTGCGCACGCCCCTGGCGACGATCCGGGGTTACCTCGACACATTCCAGGCAGAAGACTTCCCTGAGTCGCGCCAGCATGACCTCGAGGTGATGGAACGTGAATTGCTGCATCTGCAAACACTCATCGACGATCTCTTCACGCTTTCGCGGGCCGAAGTCGGAGGGCTGACGCTCAATCTGCATCCGGTGGATGTCGTCCCTATCATCCAGCGGCGCGTAGAAGCTCTGGCTCCTCTCGCCCGGCAACGCGAACACGTTGAGGTGATCGCTGATATTCCAGCAAGTTTGCCACCGGCCCTGGCAGACGCCGAACGGCTCGATCAGGTACTCACCAATCTGCTCCGTAACGCGTTGCGCCACACGCCGCCGGGTGGCATTGTCGCGGTCGTCGCGTCTGCCGAAGATACCCACATCCACATCAAAGTATGCGATACCGGTGAAGGTATCCCAGCGGAGGAACTACCCTACATCTGGGAACGCTTCTATCGCGGAGATAACGCCCGCGAACTTGATGCGCATGGCGCAGGCCTGGGCCTAGCACTCGTCAAAGACCTCGTCGAAGCAATGGGCGGCATAGTGGACGTGCACAGCGCACCCGGCGAAGGCAGTTGCTTCGGCGTAATGCTACCC
>JBJYXQ010000354.1:0-5677 GCA_046260035.1 Anaerolineae bacterium | reverse complement strand
AAAGCTGATGGCTAATAGCTGAATGCTTACGCTTTTATTGCATCCAACGCCGGATCAATGCATCGAGTTCGCCACTGGCCTCCATCTCATCGAGGATGGCGTTGATAGCTTCGAGAAGTTTAGCATCTTCTTTGCGCGCGGCGATGGTGTAGGGTTCGTCGGTGACTGGCGGGCTCAGCACGCGTAAGCCTGGTGCGTCGACCAACGCCATCTGCGCGGTCACGTTGTCGAGGATGACGGCATCCACAATCCCGGCCGCGAGCACGGAGGTGATGGTTTCCGGAGCGTCGCCGATCATTAGAACTGGGGGCGTGGGCATCGTCTTTTCCCATTGTAGCGCGACCATATGCGCTTCCGTGCCGAAGACCAAGGCCACCTGTTTGCCTGCAAGATCGGGCACACCGGCAATGGGGGAGTCTTGTGGGACCATAAGCACCTCACCCGCGTTGAAATAGCTGGGACTGAAGGTGAATGCTTGCATGCGGGTGGGGTCGGGATACAGGGCGGAAATGATGACATCGGCGCGGCCTACGGTGAGCGCATCGTAGAGGGCATCGTAGCCGGTGGTGACGAAATGCGCCTCCACGCCGAGTCGTGCCGCGATGGCCCGCGCCATGTCGACATCCAGGCCGGCTATCTGACCCGAACCATCTACAAACTCAAAAGGCGGGAAGGAAGGATCAAGGGCCACGCGCAATGTGCCTGCGGACTGAATCCGCTTCAGTGGGTTAGAGCGTGGCCTTGAGCATGCACAAAGCAGCAATAGCACTACCGCGATCAACCGTGCTGCGCGCATACTGTGTTCAGACCAGGAGTGAATGCGCGACAGAGTCGCGTTCAGGTTACATTCCTCGCGATTTACCGTGATAACGGGTCCAGGCTTTGCCCTGGAGGCCATACCTGTGAATCTTTCAGACGGCGTCTTATCAGCTCGCCGCACCGTTACTAGCGGGGGGCTCTTGTGCATCGGTTTCTTCAGATTCCATATACACGTGCAGCGCGCCGCTGATCTCGCGCGCTAACATATCACTCATCAACAACATATTGAGCAATTCCGCTTCAGTCACGGGATCGTCGGGAGAGCGCATCTGCCATGCTGTCTCCAAAGCGCTGCTCATATCCTGCAGATGCGTGCGCAAGTCTTCTAGAACCAGGGACGGGAAAGCCGTCCACTGGCGTAACATCACCAGTGGGCCACTCCAAAAGCCCTGCACTTTCAACTCGGCCCGCAGAAGAGGCGTAAGCATCTCCAATTCTTCCAGGCCTTCGATAACTTCAAATGTCTCATCGGAGGCGATGAGGTATTCAAACATCTCCGGGCTAATCCACGGCATCAGCCCTTCATCCACCAGATCATCGTAGAGGTCTTCCAATGGGACCAGAATGTGCGATGATTGTGCCAGGATGTACGCTGTGCGTGTCGTGATCGGGTCTTTCATAATTACTCCAGTTATTTGCCTACTTGTTCGGTTTCCGCTTGTTGAGAAATTCTACGATGCGTTGTTCGTAGCCACGTCCTTTGGGGCGATACCAGCCGCCGGGGACGCCTTCGGGCAGATAGCGCTGCGCTACCCATCCATTGGGATAATCGTGCGGATATTTGTAGGCTGGGATTTTGTTCCGCTCGCTTTTGAGCAGGGTTTTCTGATCCCGCAGATAAGCGGGCGGCGACTCATAGCCGTGTTCTTCAAGATACTTCAGCGCTTCCCAATACGCGCCGGCACTGTTGGACTTGTGCGCTGTCGCCAGATAGAGCGTGGCTTCGGCTAGATGATACTGGCCTTCCGGCATTCCTACCCACTCGAAGGCCTGGGCACAGGCCATAACCACGGCAATTGCGATTGGCGACGCCAGTCCTATATCCTCCGACGCGGCAATGAGCAGCCGCCGGAAGATAAAGCGGGGGTCTTCGCCTGCTGCAACCATCTTCGCTAGATAGTAAAGGGCTGCGTCGGGATCGGAGCCACGAATAGACTTGATGAAGGCACTGATGGTATTGTAGTGCTCGTCGCCCGATTTGTCATACTGCATCGCGCGGCGCTGAATGGATTCCTCGGCTACGGCAAGCGTGATGTGCACACCGTCCTCATCGGGTGGGGTCGATTCCACGGCCAGTTCCAGCGCATTGAGCGCGGTGCGGACATCGCCGTCGGAAAGGTCGGCCAGATGCCGTAGTGCGTCCTCATCGGCAACGACGGTGCGCTTGCCGTAGCCGCGTTCTTCATCCTCGAGTGCTTGCCGCAGCAGATCCTCGATTTGCGATTCGGTCAGAGCCTCGAAGCGGAAGATGCGCGAACGGCTGAGCAATGGGGCGATGATGGAGAAGAACGGGTTCTCGGTCGTTGCGCCGATAAGAGTGATGGTACCATCTTCTACAACGGGTAGCAGGCCATCTTGCTGTGCCTTGTTCCAGCGGTGGATTTCATCGATGGCAAGGATCGTGCGGACGCCATACATACCTCGACGATCTTTGGCCTCGGCGACCAGCTTGCGCAAATCGGCGACGCCCGCTAGCACCGCGTTGAGCGTTTCGAAGTGGGCGGAGGTGGTGTTCGCGATCACGGCAGCCAGCGTCGTTTTCCCTACGCCGGGCGGCCCCCAAAAGATGATGGATGAGAAGAGACGGTCGCTTTCAATGGCACGGCGCAGTAACCGCCCCGGCCCGATGATTTGCTCCTGTCCCGCGAATTCATCCAGCGTGCGCGGACGCATCCGCGCGGCGAGCGGCGCTTCGCGGCGAATTTGTTCTTTGCGACTATGTTCAAACAGGTCCATAAGGGCCAAGTATACCCAGACTCCCCAGATACGCAATATGACCGTTCAGAAACAAGCGAGTCTTCTCGTGTCCCGTATCTTTTCGGCCTTATGTGCGTCATAATATATAACCCAATCTATACCATATTACCTTTAGGAGGCTTTGCCATGAAGAAATTGCTCTTTGTTTTATTGTTGGTCACGATGTTGTTTGCCGGTGCTACTCCGGCGTTTGCAGCCAATGCTGATGCCGCCAGACGGCGGGGTACTTTGTTCACCCTCTCCGGGAGGATCACCGCTATTGAGGGCAGCACCGTTATGGTAACTGTGTATACTGGCAGTGCGGTCGTCCGCCCATATCTCGGAGAGACACTTGCCATCGAGACGACAGCCAGCACCCGGTTTTTACGCAAGATTCCGGACTGTACTATCACAATTACATTGGATGATTTGGTAGTTGGTGACAAAGTCAGTGTCCAAGGGAGTGTTGCGACTGGCGTGTGGACTGCCACGCGGATTACGGCGGATGCCAATCTGATTCATTGGTAGATTAGTGGGGCGTTAGACTATGATGCGGCACAATTTACTGTGTCGGTAAGAGGTTGGGGGACTTCAGCAAATGTCACGAGTGCGCGGGGTCATCATCCCGCGCACTCGTTTTGTATGTGTCTTCCCTCTTACTGAATAAAAACAATTTCGCTTCGCATAGTAATAGTCGGCTTGTTTCCGGTTTTCGGCTCTAAAAAGGCGCATTTGTGTCAAAATGAGGTCTTGGCTACAATAAGTAATTTTTCTTCGCATAGCAATAATTTTTATTGTGCTAATCGCACTTTATATTAGTGCTGCAGAAGCTCTTTGTTATTGCAATTTCGTAATTCTGGCAATACATGCAAAAAAATTAGCGGTTTCTTTCCGTTATCTCTATCGAAGTCTCGAGTAGTCCCTCTTCATCTGAGCTAGGCCCAGCCATCACGCGATAAGTTCCCGGCTCCAGACGCCACTCCTTTTCCTGTACATCATAATAGCGCAGTTCGTCGAGCGGTATCGAAACCTTTACTTGTGTCATCCTGCCCGCCGGAATGGCGATTCTTTCAAAGCCTTTTAATAGCTTCCTCTGCCGCTCTATCTTGGACTCGTCCATCCCAACGTATACCTGCACAATTTCCTCGCCATCTCGCGAGCCAGTGTTGCTGACTTCTACTTTGACTTCCAGATTTTGTCCATTGCGCACAACGCGGATATCGCGGTAGGTGTAGGTAGTATAGCTTAACCCAAATCCAAAGGGGTAGGCTGGTTTCAATCCCTTGTGATCCAGCAGCGTGTAGCCGTGATACAAGTCGTAGGTAATCGTTTGATCCGTGCTGCTGAAATAGGGCAGATGATCGGTGCTGGTGGGGATGCTGAAGGGCAGCTTGCCGCTAGGATTGACGTCGCCAAACAGAAGGCGCGCCAGGGCCGTGCCGCCTTCCATACCGGCGTACCAGCTATAGAGGATCGCCGGGATATCTTCTGCCCAATCCTCAATCATAATCATACTGCCACACACCAGGCAAACTACAGTGTTCGGGTTGATTCCGGCGACTGCTTGAATGAGCTTGTGCTGCTCCAGTTTGAGCGATAGGCTCTGGCGATCACCGCCAGGGGACAAGTCCACCGGACTTTGCGCACCGGCAGCGATGAATCTCGCCATTAGCTTAAGCAGCGTCGCTCTGATGGGCCGTCCCATGTTCCGGTACCCGGCGATGACGGGCTTGAGCATTTCTTGCATCCCGCCCGGCGAAACAAATTCACCCTCGTCGTTGAAGTCGTTCCCGGCAATGATGATGACGCAGTCTACCTCTCCGGCCAATTGCTTCGCCTCGGCGATCTGGGTTTCATCGCGGTGAAGGATTTCCACATCCCGGCCTAAATATCTTTTCAGTCCTTCCAGTGGGGTGATGACATAAGGGGCATAGACCTGGCTAGAGCCATGGTCGCCGGTATTCTCCTGGGTAGCCAATTTGCCCAAAACGAGCACCCGCTTCACGCGCTTGTTGAACGGGAGTGCTTGACCTTCATTCTTGATCAAGACCATCGACTTTTCGGCGGCTTCGCGGGCCAGGGCGACATGCTCTGGGCTGCCGACCAGTGTTTTGGGGTACGCCATCGGATCTGGCGTATGTTCGAAGACCAGAAAAGTCCGCAGCACTCTTAGAACGGCTTGGTCGATGACGCTCTCCATCACCTCACCATTTTTTACGGCTTTCAGTAAATTTCTTTGATAGTGGATGGGCAGCGGCATCTCGACGTCCAATCCGGCTTCGATAGCCGTTTTGCCGTCCCGTACTCCAAAAATGAAGTCCGAAATGGTAAAGCCTTCAAAGCCCCAATCCTCGCGCAGTATCTCGGTCAACAGTAATCGGCTTTCGCAAGCATGATCACCACGAAATAGATTGTAGGCTCCCATTACCGAAGCCGCGCCCGCCTGGACGATTTTCTTGAAATGTGCGAGATAGACTTCGTGCATGGTGCGGTCGTCGGCCTGCACGTCGACGAAGAAACGGCTGTTCTCGATGTTGTTGAAGGCGTAGTGTTTGACGCATGCCATCACGTTGTGTTCTTGGACCGCTTCTGCGAGGCCCTTTCCCATCTCACCTACAAGAAACGGGTCTTCCCCGTAGGTTTCCTGCGCCCGTCCCCAGGCCGGGTGGCGGAGCAAGTTGACGCAGACCCCGCCGAAGAAGTTGGCTCCCTGCGCTCGCGCTTCCTTGCCGATCGCGTCGCCGACCCGTTTTTCCAGCACGCGGTCGAAACTGGCCCCACGCGCCATCGACACCGGGAAGCAGGTCGATGTGCCCATCACCACGCCGCGCGGACCATCGGTGAATTTGATCGGCGAGACGCCCAACCGTTTCACGCCATTGGTCGCAATCGGGGTGGGGTT
>JBJYXQ010000353.1:0-3085 GCA_046260035.1 Anaerolineae bacterium | reverse complement strand
AGCGCGTTTCCCCTGTTTGGCTTCTTCGAGACGCGTAAATATTCGGCCAGCCCAGCCCTTCGGGCAAAAAGTACGGGACACAAGAGGAAAAAGAATGTATAAGCTGGTCCATGGAAGGGGCGACAACTACGTGCTCTACCCCTGAGCCGCATCAACCGCTCGCATCCCTCGATGCAGGGCAATCGTCCCCGTTCTCTCGGCAATGGGTCACGATTACCAAACAAGAGCATATCGATCTCACCTCTCGAGCAAACTATTGGGAAGCTCAACATGCCCGGGTGAAATCCCAACTCGAAGAGGCGAGGCAGGATAACCTTCTCAAGGATGCGAAGATCAAAGACCTTCAGAACCGATTGTTCGGGAAAAAGAGCGAGAAGAACAGCCCGCGCAAATCGGAAAAGGACGGTCAAGCCAACACCCCCTCCAAGCGCAAACGTGGCCAACAACCAGGCAGTCGGGGGCACGGTCGCACCAAGCGACCGGATCTTCCCATCGTTCACGATGAGAGCGATCTGGCGGAGGAGGAGAAACGCTGCCCAACCTGTGGACTCCCGCATCTGCCCACCCCGGCACTGGACGAGCACAGCGATGTGATCGAGGTCGAGGTGAAGGCGCATGTGCGCCGCATTCGACGCCTGAGCTATACCCGTAACCCGGGCTGCACCTGTGAGAACACGCCGGTCATCGTTACGGCCCCGCCACCGGCGCGTTTGATTCCCCGCAGCAACTATGCTGTCAGCTTCTGGGTTGAGGTCATCCTGAGCAAATACTGCTACGGCCAACCCAGTAACCGCTATCTGCAGGATCTCGCAGATCAGGGCCTGCCGGTCTCGCCGGGCACCCTCGCCGGTGGCCTGCAGGCGCTCGCCCCGCTGTTCGAGCCGGTGCTGGAGGCCTTGTACTGCAAGCAGATGAGCGAGCAGCTCTTCCACCATGACGAGACGCGCTGGGAAGTCTTTGTGGATCTCCCCGGCAAGGTCGGTACGCGCTGGTATCTGTGGGTGACCCGTTCGCCATCGGTCATTTTCTACTGCATTGACCCCAGTCGCAGTGCCGCGGTCCCCGGCGCGCATTTTGCCGGCCTGCAGGCGGAGAAGGCCATCATCGTTTGCGATCGTTATAGCGCCTACAAGAAGCTTGCCCGACTGGCGCTGAACATCCTGCTCGCATTCTGCTGGGCCCATGTGCGCCGCGATTTCCTGGATGCCGGACGCGCCTTCTGCGAGCTCCAGGAGTGGGCGCTGCAGTGGAAAGAGCGGATCGGCGCGCTCTACCACCTCAATCGACTGCGTCTTGAGCAGTGGGATCCCGAGCGGGCGCTGAGCGAACAGTCGGCGCTGTTCAATGCGCACCACGAGGCCATGAAGAACACCCTGCAACTCATGCACGATGAGGCCGCCTGGATCGTGGCGCCGCAGCGCGTTGTGGCGCAAAACGCCGAAGACGCGCACACCGAAGGTGTGCCGGGTGCCGAGTTGTCCAACAGCGCACGGACGAAACGCAACAAGGTGCTCGCCAGTCTGATCGAGCATTGGTCGGGACTGACCGTGTTTGTCGAGCACCCCGAAGTGCCCATGGATAACAATCTGGGCGAAAACAGCATCCGTACTCCGGTCAATGGCCGCAAGAACTACTACGGATCGGGCAGCATCTGCAGTGCGCAGTTCGCCGCTATGCTCTTCGCCATCCTGCAGACCCTGGTGCTTTGGGGCATCAACCCCCGTCACTGGCTCAGGGGCTATCTCACCGCCTGTGCGCAAAACGGCGCCAGCGCACCGCAGGACATCGCTGCGTTTCTCCCTTGGGCGATGGATGAGAGGCGCCGGACCACGCTCAGTCGTCCCTATCCCTGCCGGGCGCCTCCCGCCGATCCGCCCCCCATCGATGACAGCTCATGATGAATCATCGCTACTGCGGGCGCGACTTCCACGCCGATGAAATCGCCTTGATCCGCCAGCTCATCGCCGAGGATCCCGCCCGGAGCCGTGCCGAGCTCTCGCGATTGACCTGCCGGGCGCTGGCGTGGCGCAAGGCCGATGGCGGATTGAAGGACATGTCCGCTCGGGTCGCCATGCTTCGGATGCAAGAGGACGGACTCATCGCGCTGCCCGCACCACGCTGCAAGCGACCCGATCAACGGGTGCGCATCGGCTCGCGGAGCGATCCGGGAGAACCACTCGACCAACCAGCTCGGGCGCTCACACCACTGGCGTTGCAGCGCGTACGCACAAAAGGCCAATCGCGCCTCTACAACGAGTACATCCAGCGCTACCACTACCTCGGATACAAGCCCCTTCCCGGAGCGCAGCTGCGCTATATCGTCTACTCGGGCGAACAGCCCATCGCCTTGCTCGGCTTTGGCGCGGCCGCGTGGATGAGTGCACCGAGGGATCGTTACATCGGCTGGACGCACGAACAGCGCCGGCGCAATCTCCAGCTGATCGTCAATAACGCCCGCTTCTTGATCCTGCCCTGGATACAATCGAAAAATCTCGCTTCCATGCTCCTGGCAAAGGCTGCCAAGATACTTCCGCACCATTGGCAAGAAGTGTATGGATACCGCCCGGTTCTGCTCGAGACCTTTGTCGAGAAACCACGTTTCCGCGGCACCTGCTACAAGGCCGCCAACTGGACCTATCTGGGCCAGACCAAAGGCCGCGGTAAGCTCGGGCCTGCTGGAAAACAGAGCGTGCCGATCAAGGACTTATGGGTCTATCCCCTGGATCGGCGCTTCCGCGAGACGCTTGCGCGTTGATTTTTCTCGGGATGGATATACCGAATATTTACACTAATTATACTAGAATCGAGACTCCCGTTCCTATTTAGTTTGTTGAATTTTAAAGAAAAGAGTGTCGCAGCAGCGTGCGTGCCGAGAGGGACAGAAGCATGTAAGCAAATACTTATATGCTCGACATATTAGAATCGCCTTATATTGCGTGCTCTGAGAAACCGTGAAACTTCAGTTCGTAATAACCCACGAGGATTGCTTCCACCGCGAGCTGTGGCCTGTGCACGTCACCGGCTCGGCCTGGGTGGTGAATCCGCGCCGCGACCGTGTTCTGCTGGTGCACCATCGCAAGCACGA
>JBJYXQ010000352.1:0-2857 GCA_046260035.1 Anaerolineae bacterium | reverse complement strand
TGGCCGATGGGAATCCACACGAGGTCCATGTCGTGATCGAGGCGCATACTTCTTCACAGTGACAATGCCCCCCCTCTGAAAATTACTACATGGTGTCATCCCAAGCGAAGCGGGTCGAGGCATCTCGTTGTTGAGAAATGAGACCTCTTGCTTTGCTCGGGGTGACACATTGCAAAATGCTGGCGCCGGATTAATGCGATCCAAGTATTTAATCCGGCGCACGTGTTGAAGTAAGGTTGTTTTCGAAGAAGGCGAGCCTTTCGATTTGGGGTATACTTCTTCATAGATGATTTGTTTGTTTTACTGAAAGGTAGCGTCGTTATGGAAAAACGTGAACAAGAACTGACCCAGACCGCGGACGTGGATCATATGGACTTGCTCATGCAGCAGTTGGCTGAGTTAGAAGAGGTGCAAGCTGCCAATACACTCCTGCGCACGCTTTTGGATACGATGCCCGTCGGCGTTAGTGTGTGCAATGCGCAGGGCGAGATCCTGATGACCAATCCACGAGGAAGTGTAATCCTAGGTGAACTCCCCCGAGGCAGCGTAATCCATCCCAGCCGTACTTATACCCTGTGCAATCCTGATGGCATGCCATTGCCAGCGCCTGAAACCCCGCTGGCCCGCGCCATGACACAGGGGGAGACGGTGCCCTGGACTGAAATTCTTCTCTGCCGCGCGGATGGCTCGAGGCGCACACTTCTGGCTGCGGCCGCACCTGTTATGGGGGAGGGGGGGCAGATTGTCAGCGGTGTAAGCGTTTTTCAGGACATTACCGAACGCAAACACTTGGAAATGACCCTCGAGATCGAGCACAACAAAGCAGAAAATGAAAGGCGCCGTTTAAAGGCGATGATGGAGGCCCTGCCGGTGGGTGTTGCGATCACCAATTTGCGAGGGGGTACCATCCAGTCCAACAAGGCCTACGAAGAAATGTGGGGCGAGTCACGCCCCGCAACACACTCTGTTAAAGATTATGCCGCCTACCAGGCTTGGTGGGTGGATACAGGCAAACCCATACAGCCTGAAGAATGGGCCTCAGCGCAGGTGGTGCGAACGGGCCACTCCGTCATCGGGCAGGTGCTCGAAATTGAGCGTTTTGACGGTTCACGGGCGTTCGTTATCAACAGCGCAGCGCCCGTGCGTGCTGCCAGCGGCGAGATTGTAGGCAGCGCCGTGGTGATCCAGGATATCACGGATCTGCACAGTACAGAATTGGCGCTGCGGGAAAGTGAGGCGCGCTATCAAGAGCTATTCGACACCTCTCGCGACGGCATCGTGGTCACCGACATGGAAGGCTGTTATCTGCAATGCAATCCTGCTTATCTTGATTTACTCGGTTACGAAACGTTCGAGGAAATCCGAGGCAAATCTTACGCGGACTTCACCCCGCCGGAATATTATGAGATGGAGTCTCGCATCATCCGTGAGCAGACGCTAGTGCGCGGCTATTGTGACGAATACGAAAAAGAATACGTCCGCAAGAACGGGGAGCGCATCCCGGTCAGCCTGAAGGCCTGGCTGCGGCGGGATAGCAATGGTCAGCCGGTGGGGATGTGGGTTATCGTGCGGGACATAACCGAACAGGTGCAAGCCCGGGAAGTCCTGCAAAATTACACGGAAGAACTAGAGCGGCAGACGAAGAGACGTGCTTCTGCCCTACGTGCCAGCCACGCGCGCTTCCGGGCCATTTTTGAAGATGGTGCCATCGGCATTGCTCTCGTTGACCAAAGTGCTCATGTCATCGCTGGCAATCCCGCGCTCCAAAGGATATTGGGATATAGCAAGGAGGAGCTTGAGGGGATGTCTCTCGCGGCGTTTACCCATCCTGAAAGTACGGGAGACGATCTAAAGTTATACAACGAATTGATCGCTGGAGAACGGCGCTACTATCAGATGGAGGGGCGGTATGTGCGCAAGGATGGTCGCCCGATCGATGTCAATATCACTGTCTCGCTGGTGCAGTGGCAGAATGAGGGTGTGCGTTATGCTGTCGTTATGCTTGAAGATATTAGCGCACGAAAGGAAACCCAAGAAGCTTTGTTCCAGTCCGAGAAACTGGCCCTTACAGGCAAACTTGCCGCTTCGCTGGCGCACGAGATTAACAACCCGCTCCAATCGGTGGTCGGTTTTCTGAGCTTGCTTGAAGAATCCCTTGCTGGGGATGGCGAGATAGGCAAAGAGGAGGCGCGCAGCTATGTTCGTATCGCCATTGAGGAAGTCAAACGCGCTGCAGGTCTGGTGCATCAGATGCGCAATCTCAACCGTCCCTCAGAACCCGAGGACCGGGAGCCGAGTGATGTGAACGCGTTGGTCGAGCGCGTGGTGGCGCTGAGCCACAAAAAGAGCCAGGAACAGCACGTGCAGATTATTTGGGAAGCTGCGGACACTCTCCCGTTGATTCCGGCAGTCCCGGATCGAATCCAGCAGGTTTTCCTGAACCTGACGCTCAATGCTTTGGAAGCGATGCCTGAGGGTGGGGAACTGCGCATCTCTACTGCCCGCACCATATCTCCAGATGGTGTGAAAATCCGTTTTGCCGATAGTGGTGTAGGTATCGCGTTTGCGGATATCAGTAAGCTGTTCAAGCCTTTCCATACGAGCAAAGCCACTGGGATGGGATTAGGTCTCTACATCAGCCAGAGAATCGTCCGCGAGCATAGTGGGCGCATTGACGTCGACAGCGTCCCGGGAAAGGGTGCAACCTTTACTGTATGGCTGCCGGTCCAACCAGGGGAAATGGGATCCTCATAGGCTCTTTCGCTACGCTCCAAATTTCTCCAACCGTTCAGCATGGGCTAACGCAAGGGGCATCAGATCGGCCGCAGGATACCGTGGCCCTAATCCGCCGGCCAGA
>JBJYXQ010000351.1:0-4750 GCA_046260035.1 Anaerolineae bacterium | reverse complement strand
TGTTGGGCGATCCACGACATCCATGCGAATCACAAGGTGGTGAAGACGGCGCCCGAAGCGGCAGCACTGGCTGTGAATAACGGCTGTGACCTGAACTGCGGCTATACCTACGGCGCGCTGCTCATCGCGGAGAAGCAGGGCCTCCTTGACGAGGCAACCATTGACGTGGCCTTGACGCGATTATTCACGCTGCGCTTCAAATTAGGGATGTTTGATCCGGCGGAAATGGTACCTTACGCTCAGATTCCCATCGAGGTGAACGATAGTGAGGCACATCGCGCATTGGCGCTGCAAACCGCGCGTGAATCCATCGTCTTGCTCAAGAACGTTGATGGTTTCCTGCCGCTGGATCAGGCCGGTCTCAAGACGATCGCCGTCATCGGCCCGAACGCTGACGATGATTTGGTGCTGTTGGGCAATTACTTTGGTCAGCCCTCGCGCTCGGTGACGCCGCTGCAAGGGATTCGCAACAAGGTTGGCACGGACGTTGAGGTGCTTTACACACCTGGCTGTGATATTCGTGGCAACGACAAATCGGGCTTTGCCGAGGCTGTCGCCGCAGCGCAGAAGGCCGACGTGGTCATCGCCGTGGTGGGGCTTTCGCAGCTTGTCGAGGGTGAGGAGGGCCAGGAAGAAGGGGTCAAGGGTGGCCAGCGCAGCACCGGTGACCGCATTGATCTTGATCTGCCGGGCGTACAAGAAGCGTTGTTGCAGGCGGTGGCTGCCACCGGTAAACCGCTGGTCGTGGTGCTGCTTAACGGCAGTGCGGTCGCGATCAACTGGGCCGAGGAGCACGCGACGGCGATTGTCGAAGCGTGGTATCCCGGCGAGGAAGGCGGGACGGCGCTGGCCGATGTGGTCTTCGGCGATTTCAATCCCGCCGGACGATTGCCGGTGACGTTCTACAAATCGGTGGAGGACCTGCCGCCTTTCCGCGATTATGCTCTGGCGCGCCGTGCGCCGGCGGGCCATACCTACCGCTATTTCGGAGGCGAGGTTCTCTATCCGTTCGGTTACGGCTTGAGCTATACGACCTTTGCCTATAGTGATCTGACGCTCAGCGCGAATGCGATCCAGTCCGGCGAGAGCCTCACGGTCAGCGTGAAAGTCCAGAATACCGGCGCTCTGGCCGGCGACGAGGTGGTGCAGCTCTATGTGCGTGATGTGGAGGCTACCGTTCCTGTGCCGATCCGGCAGTTGCAGGGCTTCATGCGCGTGTATCTGGAACCCGGCGCGCAACAGACGGTGAGCTTTACGCTCACGCCCCGGCAGATGTCGGTAATCGCCGACGATGGGCAGCGGGTGATCGAACCCGGCTTTTTCGAGGTCGCCGTGGGCGGTGGACAGCCGGGTACGGCTGCGCCGGTAGTCGTGAGTCGCTTTGAAGTGTTGAGCGTGGAATAATTAAGATCGTCATTTTCAAACCTGACAGGTCGTGCAAACCTTTGGTTTGTCGAGGACTTGTCAGGTTTGGTTTAACACGGGGAGTGGTGGATGCAGGATTGGGGAATTCTAAAAAGGCTTTCATTTTTATGGATTGTGGGAAGTGTGTTAGTGGCTTGTGCAGCGCCGTCACCTGAGGTTATCAAAGAGACGGTGGTTGTGACCAAGGAGATCGAAAAAGAGGTCGTCGTCACACAGCCGGTGGAGGTCACCGTGGAGGTGCCGGTTGAGAAGATCGTCGAGATAACGCCGACGCCGCTGGTTCCGGTGATCGTCAGCATCACCGATGCAGCGCTTGAAGACGACGCGGTGGGGATTGAGCGCCAGCGCTGGCTGCTTGAGCAGTTCCATGCTCTCCGGCCTGAGGTGGTGATCGATCCTAACCCTTATCGCTATGATCCGCAGACCTTCATCACGCGAACGAATAGCTTAGCAGGCGAACCGGATCCATTGGAAGACACCTATGCCGTGTGGCTGACCGATGCTCGCGGGTTGATCGAGAGCGGTTATGCGGCAGACATCACGTCCTACGTGGAGGACACGCCTTTTCCTGCTGCCTATCATCCGGCGATCCTAACGCTGGCGCAGGATGCGTACGGCAACATCTACGGCCTGCCCCATACCGCCAATGGCATGGGATTGATGTACAATCGGCGATTGTTCGAGGAAGCCGGTCTCGATCCAGACAAGCCACCGCAGACCTGGGGTGAGGTGCGTGAGTACGCGCGGCAAATTGGCACCAGGCTTGAGGACGTGGACGGGTTCAATATCCGTAACGAAGGCGCGCTTGGCGGCTGGATGAGTGTGGCGCTGATGGTCACGTTCGGCGGCGAGACGGTGCAATCCGTGGATGGTCAGTGGGTCGCAGCCTACAATAACAACGCGATGGTCGCTGCAATGCGGTTGATGCACGATCTGCGCTGGGAAGATGGCACGACCACGTCCGATATTGCGACCTGGGGCAATTACGCGCTGGTGCTCGATTTTGGCGCCGGCAAAACGGCGATGACGATCGCCAGCGCCGAAACGCTCAGTTGGATGATCCGCAATCTCGATGATCTGCCAATCGATGAGGTCGGTTTTGGCCGTATGCCTAATGGCGGTGCGAATGCGACACTCGGTGAGGGCAGTGTGTGGTTATACAATCCCACGTTGTCGCCAGAGGTTCTGGAAGCAGCCTTAACCTTCAACACATGGCGGGAATTCGATCTGGGGGCGTTTGAGCATGCCGTGCAGCTCCGGGCCGAAAATGGCGAGCTGGTTGGATTGCCCTATATCAACGTTTTCACCGGCGAGTATGGTCAACAGCGCGCGGCAATCATTGAGAAATACGCGAATGTTCCGGTTGCGAATTACGCGAACTTCATCGACGCGGGTGTAGCCGTGCGCGGCGAACCGCCCGTCGCGGCGCAGGAACTCTACGAGGAACTTGGGCAGGTTTTGCAACAGGTCCTCGCCGCGCCCAATCCCGACATCAAAGCGCTGCTGGATGCATCGGCGGAAGGTTTTCAGGTAGGGGTATTGGATGTGATCAACGCGGAGAGTGCGGGGAGGTAGATTTTCCAATGAGGGCTGCTGACATTATCATCGCCGGGCACGTGTGCTTGGATGTGATTCCGACGTTGCCCGAAAACTGCGAGAGCCTGGATACATTGCTCGTGCCCGGCGGATTGATCAACGTGGGGCCGATGGTGCTCTCGACAGGCGGTGCTGTTTCTAACACCGGGCTGGCGCTGCATCGCCTGGGCGTTCCAGTGCGTTTGATGGGCAAAATCGGTGACGACACCTTCGGGCGGGCGACGCTCGACGTGTTCCGCAGCTACGATCCTGCGCTGGCCGAAGGGATGCTGGTCGCGGCGGGCGAGTCCAGTTCATACACGCTCATTTTCAGTTCCCCCAATATCGACCGCACCTTTCTTCACTATCCCGGCCCCAACGATACCTTCTGCTCCGCCGACGTCCCCGACGATGCACTGAACGGCGGCGCGCGACTCTTTCACTTTGGCTATCCCACGCTAATGCGCAGTTTCTATTGGGATGATGGTTATGAGTTTGTGACGTTGCTTAGGCGCGTCAAAGCACACGGTCTGGTCACGTCGCTTGACGTGAGCCGGCCCGATCCTCACGCCGAAGCCGGAAAAGTCGACTGGTCTGCATGGTTAAGGCGCGTGCTTCCCCAGGTGGATATCTTCTTGCCCAGTGTGGAGGAGCTTCTGCTGATGGTGGACCCGGTGCGTTACGCCGCCCTGGAAAAGCACGGTGAGGTCCTCTTGCAGGTAGATGGCGACTTGTTGAGCGATTTGGCCGGGCGTCTGGTGGAATGGGGCGTCGCCGTCGCCGGATTGAAACTCGGCAACCAGGGCGTTTACTTGCGGACGACGTCCGATGCGGCGCGGCTGCGCGCGTTGGAGGACGACTTGAGCCTCGATGCACGCGCGTGGACGAACCGCGAATTGCTCGCTCCGGCGTTTTGCGCCGACCTTGTCGGGACGACGGGGGCAGGCGATTGCGCCATCGCCGGGTTTTTGACCGGACTGTTGCACCGATTGTCGCCGGAGGATGTGTTGACCGGTGCGGTCGCAGTGGGTGCGTTCAACGTCGAAGCGGCGGATGCCGTCAGTGGTGTGCCATCGTGGGAAGCTGTGCAGCGGCGTGTCCAGGCGGGTTGGGAGCAATTGCCGGTTATCCTCAAGCTTCGGGGGTGGGGGTGGAATGTCCATCAAAAGCTGTGGACGGGACCGCGCGACCGTGGTGGGCAGATGGTTGCTTGATGCTGGAAGCTCGATACTGGATACGAGAGGCTTAATCTCATTTCTTACTTCTAATTTCTCATCTCTAATTTGCAATTTACTCTGGAGGCTACGATGAAGACGAATGATCCACGTAACCGTTTGATCGGCAGTATGCCCAAGATTGGCATTCGCCCAACGATTGATGGACGGCGG
Organism: Anaerolineae bacterium; assembly: GCA_046260035.1. Classification (GTDB taxonomy): domain Bacteria; phylum Chloroflexota; class Anaerolineae; order B4-G1; family SLSP01; genus DSWT01. Next base: position 362 of record JBJYXQ010000351.1, on the reverse strand, counting down.
CGCGGCGTGCGCGAGGCACTGGAGGCGCAGACGATGGGCCAGGCCAAGGCCGTCGCGGCGTTCCTCAGCGAGAACCTACGCCATCCGAACGGCTTGCCCGTCGAGTGCGTCATTGCTGATACGTGCATAGGTGGGGTAGCAGAGGCGGCGCAGACCGCCGAGAAATTTGCGCGCGAGGGCGTCGGCGTCTCGTTGACCGTGACGCCGTGTTGGTGTTACGGCGCTGAGACGATGGATATGGATCCACTCGTCCCCAAGGCCGTGTGGGGTTTCAACGGCACTGAGCGGCCTGGCGCGGTCTATTTAGCAGCGGTGATGTCGGCCCACACGCAGAAGGGCCTGCCCGCGTTCAGCATCTACGG
>JBJYXQ010000350.1:0-2400 GCA_046260035.1 Anaerolineae bacterium | reverse complement strand
CCGAAGGAGGGTTTCTATGCACGTTTCGACGACGAAAAGTCTACACGCACGGTGGCGGACGCTGCCGGTGGGGAAGGTGAAGCTGACGGACGGGTTCTGGGCTGAGAAGCAAGCGATTAATCGCGAAGTGAGTCTCCGCCACGGTTACCGGATGTTGGTACAGTCGGGCAATCTCAACAACCTGCGGCTGGCTGTTGGCGTGGGGGAGGGGGCGTATCGCGGCCCAGTCTTCATGGATTCGGATGTGTACAAGTGGCTGGAGGCCGCGTCCCTGGATCTGGCGAACGACGCCGATCCCGAGTTGGAGGCGCTGGTGGATGAGGTCATCGCACTGGTGGCGGCCGCACAGCAGCCGGACGGCTACATCAATTCCTACTACCAGGCCAACAAGCAACCTGAAGACCGCTGGACGAACCTCGATCACGATCACGAGTTGTACTGCGCCGGGCATCTTTTCGAGGCGGCGGTGGCGCATCACCGGGCCACGGGCAAGCGGGATTTGCTCGACGTGGCCTGCCGCTTCGCCGACTGTATCGACGGCGTCTTCGGTCCTGACAAGCGTGACGGCGCGCCGGGCCACCCGGAGATCGAATTGGCGCTGGTGGAACTGTACCGCGAGACCGGCGAAAAGCGCTATCTCGATTTGGCGATCTTCTTCATCGATGCGCGTGGCAAGGGACAGATGCGCGGATACGGGCGTTGGGGCGCGGCGTACCACCAGGATCACGTGCCTGTGCGTGAAGCATCAGAAGTGGTCGGGCACGCCGTCCGCCAGCTTTATCTCACCGCCGGTGTCACCGATGCGTATCTGGAAACCGGCGAGCAGGCCCTTATGGACGCGCTGCTGCGGCTCTGGCACGATGCGACGGCGCGCAAAATGCACCTCATCGGCGGGTACGGCGCGCGGCATGAAGGTGAAGCGTTCGGTCACGTCTACGAATTGCCGAGCGATGAGTGTTACTGCGAGACCTGCGCCGCGATTGCCGCGATGATGTGGAACTGGCGTATGCTGCTAGCGACCGGGAATCCGCGCTACGCCGACACGCTGGAACGCTCGCTCTACAACGGCTTCCTGAGCGGGGTTTCCCTCGATGGGCAGCGTTACTTCTACGTGAATACTTTGCAGAGCCGGGGCGGGATCGCGCGCCCGGAGTGGTACGGCTGCGCGTGCTGCCCGCCGAACGTGATGCGCCAAATCGCGCTCGTGGGGAACTACATAGCGACAACCGATGATATGGGCGTGCAACTGCACCAGTACGCGTCGGCGACGATTGAGGCGACGGTGGAGGATCACCCCATTGTGTTGCAGATGGAGACGCGCTATCCATGGGAAGGGCACGTACACGTCACCGTCGCAGAGACGGGGGGTGGTGAGTGGACGTTGGCATTCCGCGTCCCCGGATGGTGCAACCACGCCGCATTGTGGCTTAACGGAGAGATCATCGCGGGCGGGGCGAGCGATGGAAATTATGTGACTCTGACACGGGCCTGGCAGCCCGGCGATGTGGTAGAACTCGATCTGGAGATGCATCCCCGGCTGACGTCGCCTAACCCGCGCGTAGACGCGATCCGGGGCAGCCTTGCCATTGAGCGTGGCCCGCTCGTTTACTGCCTTGAGGAAGAGGACCAGGACGCGGGTGTGAATCTACTTGACGTGCGCCTCGCGCCTGACGCGGATTTGGACGCTGCGTGGCGCGAAGATCTACTTGGCGGCGTGTTCACGGTAACGGCTGAGGGCTATGTGGCGGATGTGAGGGATTGGGAGGCCGCACTCTATCGGCCTGCGCCCGTGCCGGAAACGGCTGCGCGTCATATTGAGTTGATCGCTGTGCCCTACTACGCCTGGGCTAATCGCACGCCAGGCGCGATGCGCGTGTGGATTCCAGATGCCCGGTCCTAATGAGGACGGGCGAGAAGAACAAAGCCCCATCCGAGGCTGATATTTAGCTCGAAGGGGCTTTGTTTTTGCCTAAGCTCGTTCTTACCAGGATGCTCGTTCCTCGCGCAGGAATTGCTCACTACCTCCGAGCGTCTCCCACATTGACTTTCCCAAACCATAGATATACTCGCTCCAGACCTTTGGTTCGGGGAGTAACTGTATATTTTCACCTTCAATGATGATCGCAATGTGATCACCCGGTTTGACGCCCAGAGCTTCACGGGCGGCTTCTGGCAGTGTTATCTGATTGCGTTTGTTCAATTCCACAACTGTTGTCAGCATAATTATCACTTCTCAAAGTGTTGGCGCTTGTATGTTACTCTAGTTGCTACCTGTAAACCCTAAAGGTCTTCTCACGGCTTTGTGAAGCCAAACACGCACAATTTTGGCGATTTTTGGTCGACAAAATGCGTTTGTAGACCTTTAGGGTTTGGCTCAGCGCAAAGTGACAACTTGGATTA
>JBJYXQ010000349.1:0-1648 GCA_046260035.1 Anaerolineae bacterium | reverse complement strand
GCGTATTTTGAGGGGTGAATGGAACGGTTTGTCGTTTGTATTTTCAACCACAAAGACACCAAGACACAAAGGAAAAATTGATAGAATTTTGTGTTTTCGTGTCTTTGTGGTGGAATTCTTTCGTTCAGTATTGAACCCTACACGCTGTCAGTACCCCAGCAACTCGCGCAGTTCCGCTGCCGCTGACTTGCTGAGCGGGATTTCGGTTTCAGCTTCGTCGTTGAGAATCAGGCTGAAGCTGTTGCGGGTGTAGGGGATCACTTCCTTGACGTGTTGCAGGTTCACCAGGTAGCTGCGATGGGCGCGGAAGAAACCGCTGCGGGCCAATCGCTCCTCCAATTCCGATAGGGTGAACTGGGTGAGCAAGCGCTCGTTGCGGGTTTGAAGCCACGCGCGCCCCTCTTCCGCCGAGGCATAGAGGATGTCGCCGGGATTCACGAGCGCCACGCGACCTTCCAGCCGGACGGGGATTTTGAACGGCAGGGACGCGCTCTGTTCCTCCGCCGGTTTGATGACTTCGACGACCCGGCCCTGATCCAGCATGTAAATCGTGTCGCACAGCGTGGTGAGATTGGCGGTGTCGTCGGCCAAAATCAGCACGGCGGCCCCATCCGCCGCCCGCTGGCGGATCAGGCGGGTGAGCAAGGTGATGGTCGCCTCGTCGCAGCGGGCGAACGGCTCCGTGAGCAGCAGTAGCGCCGGATCGTGGAGGATGGCGCGCCCGAAGGCCAGCCGTCGCAACATCCCTGACGCGAGTTTGTCCAGTTTTGCATTGGCGCAGTCGGCCAATCCGACTTCGTTCAGGATCTCGACGGCACGGGTTTTGGGCAGGCCGCGCAAGCGACAGTCGAAGGTGAGGTTGGCGAGGGGCGAGCGGTACTTGTAGAGGCTGTCCTCGGCAAAGAGCACGCCCACGCGATGGCTGAAGCCGTCGCGGTCGGCGACCGGATCGATAGCGTCCAGCCGCACCGTGCCGGCGGTGGGACGTGCCTTGCCGATCAACAGTTCGGACAAAGCGTCCCTCCCGCTACCCACCGGCCCAACCACGGCGGCGATTTCACCCGCTTCCACGGTGAGCGTTTCGATATCGACGACCAGCGTGCGGTCGATGATTTTTTGTAAGCCTTTGAGTTCGATCATTGTTATCCTATCGATGCATCTTCTTTAGTCGTGCTTGTATGACATTGCAGACAGGGTTACTCTCTCACGGATGACGTCTGCTAACGGCCCTGCATCACCTGCGCGCGAGTAGCACGCAATCAAGCTACTGGAGAAATCTCCATCCGTAACCGAGGCACCTTCGACCCGCACGCCAGTCCAGCGCGTCAGGTGCATGCGGTGTTAGGCCCACCCGCAATGCCGGCCATGTGACCTACACCGTTTTTTAACCTTCTGGTTTGTGCTCTTCAATCAATGCGGCAGACATCCACCATACCCCCCTATCTCCTTGCGCGAAAAATAAGTATTTGCCATCAGGAGATATTCTCGGGCTAACTCCGCCGACATCCGGACTGCCCCCCAGTATAAATACCGCGGGCAGCCATTGACCCGATTTATCCCGATAACTTAGATAAATGCCGGTTTTTTTCATATCTGACTCGACAAATCTATTGAAAACAATATACGACTCATCAGGCGCGATATATGG
>JBJYXQ010000348.1:2957-4510 GCA_046260035.1 Anaerolineae bacterium | reverse complement strand
GCAAGTCTATCCCGATGTGCATAGCAGGAGTGTACCACGAATGAGAGGGAATTGAAAATGGGAGAATGGGAAATTGGAAATGATGAATGAGCGAAAAAGTGAATCAGCGAATGGCACAATCACGCATCACGCTCCGCATTTGTAAAATCCGCCGTTCGTGTTACAAAAGGTGGGCGTGGAGGTCAACCACTTATGCCCGATCCAAATCGTGATTATCTAACATTAGCCCTCAATCAGTATTGGTTCGCACCGCCGGTGGCACTATGGCGGGCGATCGAATTGCGCGTGCTGGCAGCGGAAACGTTTCCTCGCCCCATTCTCGATCTGGGGTGCGGCGATGGCCTTATCGCGCAGGTGCTCTTCGCGGAAGAAGCGCCAGTCGAAGCCGGCTTCGATCCCTGGCTGAGCCAGGTGCGCAAAGCGCCGGCGTCAGGTGCTTACCGCCACGTCCAACAGGCACGCGGAGACGCGATGCCCTACCCCGACGCGAGTTTCGGCACCGTCTTCAGCAATTCCGTGCTGGAACACATTCCCCACCTCGATCCGGTGTTGCGTGAAGTCACGCGTGTGTTGCGACCGGGAGGCCGCTTTCTCGCCACCGTACCGAGTGATATGTTCCGCCGCCTGCTGGCAGGCTACCACGAGCGGAATGCCAAAGGGGACCGCACTGGGGCAGAGACGTACGCCACCGCCGTCGATCAACGCCTGGAACACCACCGCTACCTCACGCCCACACAGTGGGCAAGTAGGCTTGAGCTGGCCGGGATACGCCTGCTCTATACTCAGTACTACATCCCTTCCGAGGTAGAAGCCCTGTGGGACCGCGCCAACGCGACCTACGGCATCCATCCAAATGATGCCCTATTTGATGGCAAGCCGTACTACCGCTGGCTGGCATCGCCACGCCTACGCAAACTTGGCTACCAGAAACTCGTCCAGCGGTGGATCGTGCGGACGTTGGGGCAACGCTGGCGACACGCGTACACACAGGACGTTCTCGAAGGCGGTGTCGGCGGTGGACTGCTCGTAGTCGGAGAGAAAGCATGATCCAACCAGAAATCTGGGACGACCTTGTCGCTACGCATCCGGCTGGCACAATCCTGCAAACCAGCCGGTGGGCGGAGCTCAAAGCCACCTTCGGCTGGGATTGGGAGATCGTCACACCGAATCCCGACGCCAGCAGCGGTGCGTTGACGCTCTACCGGTCGCTTCCGCTCAAGCTTGGGACAATTGCCTACGTTCCCCGTGGTCCACTGGTCGACTGGGATAACGCGAAGGCGGTTGCCGACACCTTCGAAGCGCTGCGCGCTGCCGCGCGTCGCCACCGGGCTTGGGCGCTCTGGCTGGAACCGGAGATGCTCGATACACCGGAGGCGCGAGCGCATTTGCGCGGATGCGGCCTGCGACCGGTCACGCGCAACATTCAGCCCTCGCGCACGATCGTCGTGGATATCGCACCCGAGGAGGATGTCATCCTGGCACAGATGCACTCGAAGACGCGCTACAACATCCGCCTGTCCAAACGCAAGGGTGTGACCGTCCACGAAGGGACG
>JBJYXQ010000348.1:0-2857 GCA_046260035.1 Anaerolineae bacterium | reverse complement strand
CTGGGGACCAAGGCATGGTATTTCTACGGCGCATCGTCGAACCGGCACCGCGAGAAGATGCCGCCTTACGCACTCCAATGGGCGGCGATCCGCTGGGCGAAGGCACGCGGCTGCACAAGCTACGATTTGTGGGGCATTCCTGACTTCGACGAAGAAACGCTCGAAGCACAATTCACCGAGCGTAACGATGGATTATGGGGTGTCTATCGTTTCAAGCGTGGCTTTGGCGGTCAGGTCGTTCGCTGCGCGGGCTTGTGGGAACAATCGTTGCACCCGCTCTATCCACTCGCGGCAAAACTGCGCGGCTACGGCGCAGATAGCGATTAGCAGACAGATTTCATCACGAATCTGATAGTTTCCAACTCGTGAAGATTAGTGTAGATTCGTGGTTCAATTTCTAGGGGAGGCATTATAATGCCCTTTACATTTACGCCATTGGCGATTCCTGACGTGATTCTTATTGAGCCGCGCGTGTTCGGCGATGATCGTGGCTATTTCCTGGAGACTTACAAACAATCGGCGTTTGCCGACGCGGGAATTCCCGATGTGTTTGTGCAGTACAATCACTCGCACTCGGCACACGGCGTGCTGCGAGGACTGCACTACCAACTCCATCCGATGGCGCAGGGCAAGCTCTTGAGCGTGATGGCAGGTGAAATCTTCGATGTGGCGGTGGATATCCGGCGCGGTTCGCCGACGTACGGGCAATGGGTTAGCGCGACGCTCTCGGCGGCGAATCACCGTTTGCTCTACGTGCCACCGGGCTTCGCGCACGGCTTCTGTGTCGTCAGCGACATGGTGGACTTGCTCTACCAGGTTACTGCCGAGTACTCCCAGATTCACGAACGCGGCATCCTGTGGGACGATCCCGACATTGATGTCGCGTGGCCGGTCGCCGAGCCGCTGCTTTCACCGAGGGATGTGGCCGCGCCCCGCCTACGCGACGCGGAGAACAACTTCGTCTGGAACGGCGGATAGCTATGCATTACATCACGATCAGTTGGGATGACGGGTTCACCCGCTCGGTCGCTAAAATTGCGGAGATCTACGAGCGCTATGGCTTACGCGCCGAATTCAACGTCGTGGTGACCTTTCACCAAGCCGATCCGCAGACCTTCGGCGACTTCGGATTGTGGAAAGAGCTGCACGCCCGCGGTCACATCATCCAGCCGCACGGCTACGACCACAGCAACCTGGCCGAGATGCCCCTGGCCCAGGCGCAAGAAAACATCCTGCGATGTCTGGAGGTTTTCCGGCAATCGTTGGACGGCTTCGACACCCACCGGACGGTGTTCAATTTCCCGTACAACGTTTCCACACCGGAACTGGACGCCTGGCTACCGCAAGTCGTGCGCGCCTTCAGGGTTGGAGGCGAGACGAGCATGCCGCTGCCCACGCCCAACACCACCCGCCTGACGTCCCCGGCTTCAGAGGACGCGGAAGAGAAACTGGAACGTTGCCTGGAGGCGTTGTTCGCCCAACCGGATGGCTGGTTGCTCTACACAGCGCATGGCCTGGATGGCGAAGGCTGGGGTCCGCTGCGCAGTAAATACCTGGAGGGTCTCCTGGAACGCCTGTTGCAGCGCGACGACGTTCACATTCTACCCACGCAGGCGGTCTTGGATACCGCCTGCGATAGATGATGGCATCTACTGCCCGCCAGCTTGATAGCGCCAAATGGGATCTCGTAGAAGGACCAGTACAATCACTGTCAAGCACATCAGCCCATATAGGCCCAGGCCAAAAGAGAATACTTTGTCAGAAGGGTACATCAGGTAATTCAACACAAAAGCATAGATGCTGTTCAGCACGCCGTGCATGAAAGAAACGACCCACAAGCTCTTTGTCTTCATCACCGCATAGCTGAAGACAAAGCCCACCAACACGAAGAAAACCACCCCCATAACCAACCCAGCCGCTGTGGGAGGGTAGGTATGAACCCCACTGAGAATGATCGGGAAATGCCAGATTCCCCAAATCAGGCCTACCAGGAAAACCCCCAAACGCGGCCCCAATTTCACTAGCTCGTTGTGGAGAAAGCCACGCCAACCGTATTCTTCCCCAAACACGGCAGCCAGGCTACTCAAGGGTGTTCCAATAGCCGAAATGAAGAAGAAGACAAGCAGGGCAAAGGGATACAGGCCGCCCGTAACCCGCACGCCACCCACGTTGTCTTGGATACCCGGAAATTTGCCTAGCCCTAAAAGTCCGTTGAGCGCGGCCTGACTGAGCAGGAATACGACAACCCCGGCGATGAAGCGCACGCCCAGGCTCTTATCACCCAGTGACAATCCAACGCGTTCGAAACTCTCTGCACCGTATTTCCCGTAGACGGTGAAGATTTCCAAGGTCCACAGCATAACGAGGATCCCTCCGATGCCTTGAAGAATCAACATGCGGATTTGTGTTGTAAGGGCGAGTACCGTCACGACGCCATTAAGGAATGTGAGCACAAAGAAGCCGTAGAAGATCCAACGGGGGCCGTCTCTGTAGGTACGGAAATAGAGCGGGCTATCCTTGAAAACGAACATCTGCAAGAACAGCGCCGAGAAAGCCGGGAAGAACATTCCCATGGGGTTCAATTGCATCTTCAGATAGGCAGCTTGCCCGATGGTCAGCGAAACCAGCCATTCGAAGCCCCATGTCAGGCCGAAGGTTAGGACAAGAAACAAAGCAACTTTTTTAACGCGCACCTGCTGCATCATCGCCACCTCCCGTTCTTTGGACGGGTGTATTGCGTCAGTTTCAGTATAGTGCGGAATAGGATCAGGACAAGAAACGAAATTACGCAGGGCTATCACATTTCAAGTTTTTTCCCCTCCCCAACCCTCCCCCACGCTTCGCGCGGGGGAGGGTA
>JBJYXQ010000347.1:0-2310 GCA_046260035.1 Anaerolineae bacterium | reverse complement strand
GCTCGTGTCTCCGCAGCTTTCCCTGCATCGAACGCACCACCTTCTCGTGCAGCAGCACCGCCATCATGAACCCCGGCGTGTTGGCCGATCGACCCTTGAAGAGGGGATTCAGCAGGATGGACGTGATGGGCCTACCGTCCGGCCGCTTCTTCAGTGCCGTCAGGATGTCCCGCAGCGAGATCCACTCCTGAGAGAAGAAGCCGCCGCCGGTGTTGCTGTGGACACGCAGGTAGATCTCGCCGTCGGGCATCGAGCCGATGTGGTACGTGAGCCTGGAGCTACCCGAGAGCGTGTCGCAGGTGCCGGTCGACAGGACGCGCATCGAGTCGTCCAGTTCGTCTGATTTGGTCATTTGATATCTCCTTTTGGATGATTGAGAGGATTGTCTAAGTGGATGTGTGGGCGGTGAGATGCAGAGGGTCGTCCAGGAGCGATTTCAGGAGTTCCCGCAGCTCGTCGCCGATCCAGTCGGCGTCGACGGGGATCACAAAGCCAATGCCGTAATCTCCGGCTCCCAGATAGACCGCGTGGTAAAAGCCATCGATGATGCTCACGCCCTCCCACATGATGTCGGTCAGGCGGGGCATGTCGATTTCGGGGAGCTCGCGGTCCACGTCGCCGGGTTCGACCAGGGCGATGTAGCCGTGGTCGTCTGGGTTGTACGGGAAGTCGGGAAATTCGTTCTCCGCGATGAGCCATTCGAGGAGCTGCTTCACGACGGGCTTGGCGGGATCCTCGTCGGGGAGCTTTGAGAGGTCAGACAGAGACGTGAATGTTTTCATGGTGATGTTCTCCATTGATTGGGATTGATGCAGCAGGGAAGGGGAGAGGGCGCAAAAGGCCCTCATATAAGATACCCACGGTTGCGCAGTTGCCGATTTGGATGCAGCTGGAGGCGAGCAAAAGAAAACCCGCCGATCAGATGGTCAGGTGGGATTGATGTGTCAAGAGGCCGAGGGGTGTACCAGAGGCGAGGGATGCCGTGCAGAAAATTCTGGCTGAGTTGGTGGCAAAGCGTGAACGCTTAGCGCCGCTGCGCTGTATTTTGACCGTTTTCCCGACTACCGACGCCGCACAACACTTCTTGAATTTGGCATGTGCCGGTACCTATACTTCGGACTTCGATCCGGTTGCGCCGCACCGGTCGATCACTCAACTGCAGGGAGAAATCACATGTCAGGTAAAATTCGCAACATGGCGCTGTTCATCAGCCTCGGGTCGGCGATACTGGCCGCGCCCGTCTACGCTGAGCAGACCGCCGGGCAATACATCGATGACGCAACCATTGCCACCAAGACAAAGACGGCCCTGCTGAGCAGTGACGTCGGTTCGGGCTTGAATGTCAATGTAGAGGCCTACAACGGCATCGTGCAGCTCTCGGGCTTCGTCGATTCCGAAGCCCAGGAAGCGGCGGCGCTGGGAACCGCCGGCAAGGTCGAGGGCGTCAAAAACGTGCTGGACGCCATCGTTGTCCTTTCTGGGTCACGCAGCATGGGCGAAGCCGTGGATGACACTACCATCCAGGCCAAGCTCAAGACAGCGTTGGCCAAGGTGGAGGGTCTGGGCAATGCGGTGGCCATCAACACCGAAGTCAGGCAGGGCCATGTGCTGCTCGCCGGTTTTGTCGCCAGCGAGAGCGTGAAGAGTGCCGCCGGCGAAACGGCCGCAGGGATCGAGGGCGTCAAGGAAGTATACAACTTCATCGCCGTTGAGCCCTAAGGAACGGAAGCGATACCGTTCTGCATGCGGGGAACGCTTGCGGGCTTAGCATGGATCAGGCCCGCAGGCACCATCCCACCCGTAAGCTTCTACACACTGACGCATCCGCATCTGGAAGCGCACCAGTCTCATCTCAGGTATTTAGGTGCTGCTTCGGGTTGCTGCGTGCTCTTGCGGAGAGCTGGCTGCCCTGTATACCACATAGAGCATAATCAGGCGTATCGAGCACGCAGAAACTGCAATTCCGCTGTATCTGACACGAAAGATTGCAACGGGTTGGTGATTTTCGCTGGCTAGCCAACGATGCCATCCAACCGCTTGAAGTGTTCGCGAGTAAGTCATTGAATTATAACAGTCGCTATTGCGGTGGTTGCGGACTTCAAGAGTTTGATACACCGCACGGCGGGGACGGGGAGAAGAAAACGCCGGAGAGAGGGGAAGGGGGAGTTGACGGGGCTACTTGGCCGGGCGGCGAAGTCCGCAGGAATCCGTTGAATTCAGGCAGTGGCATCAGAATGCAGCGCAGATTTTGAGGAGGCAGAATACATTTATCTAGAAATAGCAACTGGAACCCCGTTCTGCTCTTCGAGA
>JBJYXQ010000346.1:11458-14511 GCA_046260035.1 Anaerolineae bacterium | reverse complement strand
CTCAAAGCTTATGGCTTCAATGTGCCGCGTTCGCGTTTGGCCGCCACCCCTGAAGAAGCTGTCGACATCGCAGAGGAATTCGGGTACCCTGTCGTGATGAAGATCGCCTCGCCTGATATCCTGCACAAGACCGACGTCGGCGGCGTGAAGGTGAACCTGCGCTCGGCCGGCGATGTGCGCGACGCTTTCGACCTGATGATCTACCGTGCAGGGCGCTATGTACCCGGCGCGCGGGTGTGGGGTTGCCAGGTGCAGGAGATGGTTCACGGCGGGCGTGAAGTCCTGTTGGGAATGAGCCGCGACCCGCAGTTCGGACCGCTGGTGGCCTTTGGGTTGGGTGGCATTTACGTCGAGGCGTTGAAGGACGTCTCCTTCCGTGTCGCCCCCTTCAGCCCCCGCGAAGCCGACGAGATGATCCGCGAGATTCGCGCCTATCGCCTTTTGGAGGGTGTGCGCGGTGAAGCTCCGGCCGATCATATGGCAATGGTGGATGCGTTGCTGCGCATCAGCCAGTTAGTGACCGATTTCCCTGAAATTGTAGAGTTAGACATCAACCCGCTGATGGTCTTCGAGGAAGGCCGTGGTGCAATGGCAATTGATATGCGCCTGGTTTTGTCCTCTTCGTAAGTTTAGCTTGTTTTGCTATCAATGAGCCACGCTGGTTTCATTGATTTTTCAAAAATTTAATCCAATAAATAATTAGGAGGTATCTATATGTCTGAACAAAAAGATCGTTTCCCGCCGCCCGCTGAATTTAGCGCAAAGGCTCACGTGAAGTCTCTGGAGCAGTACCAGAAAATGTATCAGGAATCCATCACGGATCCCGATGGTTTCTGGCTGAAGATGACGACTGACCTGCTGGACTGGTTCAAAGTGCCCACGAAGGGTCGCGAGTACACCTGGGACACCAGAAATCGCGTGATTGAGCACAAATGGTTCGAAGATGGCGAACTCAACCTTTCGTACAACTGCCTTGACCGCCACCTCAAGACCTGGCGCAAAAATAAGGCTGCCATCATTTGGCAGGGCGAGCCGGAAGACGACGTTCGCGTCCTCACGTACCAAGATATGCATCGCGAGGTCAGCAAGTTCGCTAATGTGTTGAAGGCCAAGGGCGTCAAGAAGGGTGACCGCGTGGCTTTGTACATGCCGATGATCCCCGAACTGGCAATCGCAATGTTGGCCTGCACGCGCATCGGCGCGATTCACTCGATCGTCTTCGGCGGCTTTAGCTCCGTTGCGTTGGCGGATCGCATCAATGACTCCGAGTGCAAAGTGCTGGTTACCAGCAACTTCTCCCGCCGCGCTGGCAAGTCCATCCCACTGAAGAGTATGTCCGATGTCGCATTGGAGAAGACACCCTCCATCGAAAGCGTCATCGTGGTACAGCACACTGATGACGAAACCGAGATGGTCGAAGGGCGCGACACCTGGTGGCACGACGAGATGGCGAACGTTTCTGCCGTTTGCGAAGCAGAATCGATGAAGGCTGAAGATCCCCTCTTCATTCTCTACACCTCTGGCTCCACCGGCAAGCCCAAGGGTGTGTTGCACACCACCGGCGGCTACCTGACCTACGTCGCGGCAACGCACAAATACGTCTTCGACATCCACGATGAAGACACCTACTGGTGTACGGCTGACATTGGCTGGATCACGGGTCACAGCTACATCGTCTACGGCCCGATGGCCAACGGCGCCACCTCGTTGATGTTCGAGGGCGTGCCCACCTACCCCGATGCCGGCCGCTTCTGGCACATCGTCGACAAGTTCCAGGTCAACATCTTCTACACGGCGCCGACCGCGATCCGCGCGTTGGCCAGCCGTGGCGACGAATGGGTCGATAAGTACGACCTTTCCAGCCTAGAGTTGCTCGGCACCGTCGGTGAACCCATCAACCCCGAGGCGTGGCTATGGTACCACAAGCACGTGGGTCACGGCAAGTGCCCCATCGTCGATACGTGGTGGCAGACCGAGACCGGCGGCATTATGATCACGCCGCTGCCCGGTGCGCACACCCTCAAACCCGCCAGCGCCAGCAAACCGTTCTTCGGTATTGAGCCCGTCATCCTGGATGACGATGGTAAAGAGGTCCCTGTCGGTGAAAGCGGCAAGCTCTGCATCAAGTCCCCGTGGCCAGCCATGTTGCGCACCACCTGGGGTGATCACGACCGCTTTATCGACACCTACTTCACGATGTACAACGACCTGTACTTCACAGGCGATGGTTGTCACAAAGATGCAGACGGCGATTACTGGCTGGAAGGCCGCATCGACGACGTGTTGAATGTCTCCGGTCACCGCATCGGCACCGCCGAGGTCGAGAGCGCGCTGGTGAGTCACCCCGCTGTCGCCGAGGCCGCCGTGGTTGGACGCCCGCACGACATCAAGGGGCAGGCACTATACGCCTACGTCACCGTTCACAGCGGTGTCGAGGCCAATGATGCGCTGGTCAAGACGCTGATGAACCACGTCCGCTCGGAGATCGGCCCGATCTCGCGCCCCGACTTCATCCAGTTCACCGACGCGCTGCCCAAGACCCGCAGTGGCAAGATTATGCGCCGCATTTTGCGCAAGATCGCCGAGGGCGAGTTCGACCGTTTAGGTGACACCAGCACGCTGGCAGATCCGACCGTCGTTGATCGACTGATCGAGAACCGTCAGTAATCTGCTATGGTCTGAGTGGGAATGCGTTCCTACTCAGATCCGTTAGTTATCACACCGAGTGGGGAGCAGAAAGTAGTCGTCAGAGAACCTCTGCGTGACTTTCTGCTCCCTGTTCCATATAGAAGTCTCAGTAGATCAAAAAATCTACGTTTGTAGTAACCGCTTTAGCAGCTCTTTTTAACGACAGAAGTGTTACTATGCGTCAAAATTGTGATCCACTGAGCCTATCGTAGGTACTAATTCCCAATTATCAGTTCCCAATCATTTTCTTCAGGAGGATAGTGCATTATGACTTCGCCACAATCAAAATTGATCGATCGGCGCCTGGTTATCGTCGGCGCGTTATTAATTCAGTTATGTTTGGGGGCAATTTACGCGTGGAGCGT
>JBJYXQ010000346.1:3505-11358 GCA_046260035.1 Anaerolineae bacterium | reverse complement strand
AAGGGCGCCAAGAAGACGAGCGAGATAGACTATATGCCAACCGAAATGCTGCGCACAACACAGTTCTTCGCCATCTGGGCGATGTTCATCTTCTCCAGCATGGCCGGGCTGATGACGATTGGCAACATCAAGCTCTTCGGCATCGATGCGTTGCAGGAGCGTGCAGGATTGTCCGCCGCACAAGCCAGCGCGATTGCTGGGACAGCGATGGCCGTCTTCTACTCCCTGGCTAATGGCATCGGCCGCATCGCCTGGGGCACAATCTCTGACAAGATCGGCTACAAGCTGTCGTTGGTCATTATGTGCGCGACACAGGGCGTCGTCATGTTGCTCTTCTACTTGATGGGCGGTACGCAGGTTCTGCTCTATCTGGCAGCCATGTTGATCGGCTTCAACTTCGGCGGCAACTTCGCGCTCTTCCCACTGGCAACGTCGGCGATGTTTGGCTCTAAAAACTTGGGGCTCAACTACGGTTGGGTCTTCACGGCTTACGGTGTCGGCGGGATCGTCGGGCCCATTATGGCCGGGGCTTTACGCGATGCCAGTCTGCGCAGCGGAGGTGGATTGCAAGGATGGCTTGCTGTCTTCGTCATTTGTGGTATAGCTTGTCTTGTGGCTGCAGTGATCGGCTGGTTGTTAAAATCACCAGAAACTGCGGCTTCGTAGGATCTCATAGAGTCATCCACACTCAGCGGTCAGCCAGGTAAACGAAGCTGACCACTGAGTGTGGGGAAAGTTAGTTTGAAAGGGAGCACGAACTATGCCAGTTATGGCGAATTGGAAAAAACTGTATTCTGAACGGCTGATGAGCGCGCGGGAAGCATTGCTCAAGATTCGCAGCGGTAGCCGGGTCTTCCTAAGCCCGGGATGTGGAGAACCACAGCACCTATTGGAAGAACTCGTGGCTTTGGGCGAACAGGGCGGGCAGCTAAACGATGTTGAGATTGTCCATATGTTGACGGTGGGGGCAGCACCTCATGCTCAAAAAGCCTACCATCGCAGCTTCCGCCACAATTCACTCTTCGTCGGTCCCGGCGTCCGCAAGGCCGTGGCGGAGGGCATCGCAGACTACACGCCTATTTTTCTCTCCGAGATCCCAGGGCTTTTCAAGAGCGGGCGAATGCCTCTCGACGCTGCGCTTATCCAGGTCACGCCACCCGACGAATTCGGTTTTTGTTCGCTAGGCGTTTCGGTGGAAGCCGTCAAGGCTGCCGCAGAAGCGGCTGACATCGTCATCGCGCAGGTCAATCCGCAGATGCCACGCACGCTGGGCGACAGCTTCATCCACGTCGAAGAACTGGACTGTATTGTGGAGAAGGACGAGCCACTCTTGGAGGTGGTTTCACCGAAACCCGACGAAGTGGCCCTAACGATTGCCCGGCACGCGACGCGCCTGGTGGAGAACGGTTCTACCATCCAGGTCGGTATTGGCGCGGTCCCGAATGCGATCCTGTACGGTCTGATGGATAAGAAGGACTTGGGCGTCCACACCGAGATGTTCTCCGATGGCCTGATCGACCTGATCGAAGCCGGTGTCGTTAACAACTCAAAGAAGAATTATCACCCAGGCAAGGTGCTGGCGACCTTCTGCATCGGCACGCGCCGCCTGTACGATTACGTCGACAATAACCCGATTTTCGAGTTCCGGCCGGTCGATTACAACTCTTCGCCGATCAACATCGCGAGGAATGAGAAGATGGTGGCGATCAATACAGCGTTGCAGGTCGACATCACCGGGCAGGTCTGCGCGGACTCGCTGGGTCACACAATCTACAGTGGTATTGGCGGGCAAGCAGACTTCATCCGTGGCGCGGCATTGGCGCCACACGGCAAACCGATCATTGCATTGCCGTCGACGGCGAGGAACGGCACGATTTCACGTATCGTCCCGAGCTTGAGTGAGGGCGCGGGCGTCGTGACGACGCGCGGTGATGTGCACTACGTCGTCACCGAGTACGGCGTCGCCTATTTGCACGGCAAGAGCTTGCGCGAGCGCGCCGTCGCCCTGATCCAGATCGCGCATCCAAAGTTCCGTGAAGAACTGCTAGCCGCCGCCAAGGAGATGAAGTACCTCTACGAAGATCAAATCATCCCAGAGACGGTCTACCCCGTCGAGATGGAACACACGGAGAAATTCGGCGATCTTGAGATCTTCTTCCGCCCGATCCGTCCTAGCGACGAGCGGCTTTTCCAGGAATACCTCTACAAGCTCTCCGAGCGATCCATCTATTTGCGTTTCTTCCAAGTACGCCGCGACTTCCCTCACGAGTTAGCCCAGGAGATGGTCGCCGTAAATTATCAGCAGAATATGGGGATCGTCGGTACGCTGGGTAATTCCGACACAGCCCCCATCGTCGCCGCGGGTCACTGGATGATGGACTACAATGAGAATATGGCCGAAGTTGCGTTCTCGGTCGCTGATGAGCACCAACGGCAAGGCATCGGAACACACTTGTTGCATTTCCTGATGCGGGTTGCCAGGGAGCGCGGCTTGCACGGCTTCCGGGCAAACGTGATTGCGGGGAATATGGCGATGACGCGCGTCTTCCAGAAGAGTGGCTGCGTCTTGCACCAGGAATACGAAGGCGGCGAAATCTCCCTGAACTTCCGCTTCGACGAGCAGGTAGATAGTCGAGCGGGGCGTCGCTAGAGGGCCGTGAGCGAATCATAGAAGGAGAGAATTATGAAAGCACTCTACATCACCTCAGTGCAACGTTTTAGTGGCAAAACGGCGTTCTGCCTAGCACTAGGCCAACGCCTACAACAGGACGGCTACAAGGTGGGGTACTTCAAGCCGGTTTCGACGTATCCGTGGGAGCCACTGCCAGGTCGCGTTTCCGATGAAGATGCCACATTCATCCATCGTGTTCTGGGAATATCCGATCCTCTGGTCAACATGGTCGGCGTCGTGCTCGCCCCCTCGCTGGTGCAGGAATTGCGCTGCGGCTGCATCGATCGCGACCTGATGCCACAAATCGAGGCCGCTTACCAGCGAGTTTCGAGGGACAAGGACATTATGTTGGTCGAGGGCGGTGCTTCACTGCGTGAGGGACTGAGCCTCGAGGTTGATCCAGTCTCGGTGGCCAAACACCTGGATATTCCCGTATTGGCGATGGTCCGGTACCGCAATCCAGTGAGTATGGGGGATGCATGCGTGGATGCACAGCGGCAGTTCCGCGAGCGCCTGATTGGTTTGGCCATCAACGCTATCCCAGACGCCGAAATTGCGGGATTGCAAGAGTGTTTCTCATGCATGGAAGGACGAGGCATCCCTAACCTCGGGATCCTGCCGTTCCGCGAGCAATTGCAGTCCATCAGCGTGGGCGAGATTGCGGATGTGCTCGACGCCGAATGCCTGGCTTGCCCGCACAAAAGCGATGCCCTCGTCGAAAACCTGATGGTCGGCGCGATGAGCGCGGAACAGGCATTGCCGCGTATGCGGCGCATCCCCGGTACCAAAGCCGTCATCACCGGTGGCGACCGGACCGACATTCAGTTAGTGGCATTGGAAACCGCAACGCAGTGTTTGGTCCTCACCGGACATCTGCGCCCGGTGCCCGAGGTACTACGCCGTGCCGAAGAACTGGGCGTGCCGGTCTTGCTGACGCGTAAGAACACAATGGAAGCAGTGGATGCCATCGACGATGTGTTCGGCAAAACACGCTTGGGACAAAAAGCCAAGCTGGATCAGTTCAAGGCTTTGCTTGAGAAACACTTCGACTTTGCCCGTCTGTATGCGAGTCTGGGATTAGAACACAAGGCTTAAAAATTACAAGTTGAAAGTTAAGAGTTGCAAGTTATAATTTGCGTGCACAACACGCCTTATAACTTGCAACTTTTGCTTTTTTAGGAGGCATGAACGTGGATTTTGAAGTCTTGAACGGACTGCTACGCCCGAAGTCAGTCGCCGTCATCGGCGCATCCAATACCCCCGGTAAAATCGGCTATCTGGCCGTGAAAAATCTGATCGATTGTGAGTATCCGGGAGATATCTACCCCATCAATCCCAAAGAGACGGAGATTCAGGGCCTGCCAGCTTATCCCTCGGTGCTGGACGTACCTGGCGAGATCGACGTCGCCATGTTGATCGTACCCGCTGCCCGGACACTCGGTGTTACCGAAGAATGTGGGCAGAAGGGCGTCAAAGGGCTGATTGTCGTGGCCTCTGGCTACAGCGAAATCGGGCGGAAAGACCTGGAAGACGAACTGGTCGCCATCGCGCGGCGCTACAAGATGCGCCTCCTGGGGCCGAATATCGTAGGCATCATGTGCAACTCCGACAAATGCAACGCCTCATTCGGGCCGTTCATGCCGCTGCCGGGCAAAGCCGCGATGATCTCCCAAAGCGGCGCGCTGCTGATCGCGATGACGGTGGCGAGCTACGTCCGCAACGTCGGCTTCGACAAGATGATCTCCGTGGGCAACATGGCCGACGTGAACTTCGGCGACCTGGTGCAATGGTTGGATCAGGACGAGCAAACGACGTGTATCACGATCTACGTCGAAGGTTTTCAGAACGGGCGACGCTTTTTGGAAATTGCGCGGAAGGCGCACAAACCCATCATCGCGCTCAAATCGGGTGTGTCGGCGCACGGCGCTGCCGCTGCAGCCTCGCACACCGGCGCGATGGCCGGCAAAGGCAAGGTCTACGATGCTGCGCTGGAACAAGCCGGCGTGGTGCGTGCCTCGGACCTGAACAATCTCTTCGATCGCACGCTGGCGCTATCACTGCAACCGCCGATGGCGGGCAACAACCTGATGATCATCTCCAACGGTGGCGGCGTGGGTGTGCTGGCGGCGGATGCCGCCGAACGTTTCGGCATCCCGCTGCGCTTTGCACCGGACGACTTACAGACCGCGCTGCGGGCTTACGTGCCGGAGATTGGCTCGGTGAAAAACCCCGCCGACCTGACCGGCATGGGCGGCTGGCCAGAGTATCTGGCGACGGTGCGGACGGCGTTGCAGCATCCCTGGGTGCATGGGCTGGTCGTCCTCTTCTGCGAAACGCAGCGCAACGACCCGATGGATATCGCTGAGGCGATCAAACGTGCAGTAGACGAGTCGGGCGTCACGGACAAACCCATCGCCGTGTCGTTTATCGGCGGCGAGGAAGCCGGGCGCGCGATGCAATGGCTGGTCGAGCACGGCATCCCCACCTACGGCGCGCCGGACATCGCCGTGAACGCCATCGCCGCGCTGCACGAATATGCGCAGATGCACGGTATCGGCCGCGACGGCGAGCCGGTGACCGAAGAATTCACGCCGTACCGCGACGTGGATCCCGACGCTGCGCGCGCCATCATCGCGCAGGCACGAGCTGCGGGCCGGGTCTATCTTAGCGAAATCGAATCCAAGAAGGTGTTCGCCGCCTATGGCCTACCCGTGGCGATGACGGAATTGGCGACATCCGAGGATGCAGCCGTACAGTTGGCCGAAACGATCGGCTATCCCGTGGTCCTGAAGATTATGTCGCCGGACATCCTGCACAAATCGGATGCCGGCGGGGTAAAGATCAACCTGCGTTCGGCGGACGAGGTGTGCGCCGCCTATCGTGCCATCCTCGACAGCGCCCGCGCCTACAAATCCGACGCGTACATCCATGGCGTGGCCGTCCAGCAGATGGCGCCATCTGGCACGGAGGTCATCCTGGGATCGATCAACGATCCCACTTTTGGCCCCACGGTGATGTTCGGCCTGGGCGGCATCTTCATCGAAATCCTCAAAGATGTGACCTTCCGCATTGCGCCCATCTCGGCGGAACACGCGCTGGCGATGCTCGTCGACATCCAGGGCGCACCGTTGCTGGCCGGCGCGCGCGGCGAAGCGCCTCGTGACTGCAAAGCGCTCGCTGAAGCCCTAAGCCGCTACTCGCAGATGATCATGGATCTGGGCGACGAAATTGCCGAATCCGACGCCAATCCCGTGCTGGTCTATGCGGAAAAGCAAGGATTGAAAGTTGTAGACGCACGGATTATTTTGACTACGCCATAACTTGAACTAGACGCAATGTTTGGCAAGCAGGCCGTGTCGACGGGACACAGCCTGCTTGCTTTTCATGTACTTCGTCACTTGTTTAATCTCCCTCCCCGCATACAATGGAATAAAGTGGGAGCCTAACCCGGATAAACCGAGACAATATAGGCTTGCGCCGCCGTTTTCTTGCTAGTTGTGCAAGGGGCTCGGAGGTTAAGCCTGAATGGTGTAAATGTGGTAGAGAATAGCGTTGATCGTCACCCTACCCAATATGACGAAAAGGCATCGTTTTCCGAGCGCCTGGCACTGCTCACGGCTGTGTCCAATGAACTCTCGAAGGCCAAGAGCCTAGATGAACTCTGCCACCGTGCGGTGGAAGCCGGGCGACAGCAACTGGGCTTCGACCGTGTCGCGTTGTTTTTCGTCACCGAGGACCACAACACAATGATAGGGACGTATGGCACCGACAACGAGGGCCATACAACGGATGAACGAAAGGTACACCATGCCATCGTAGCCCCCTCCGGCTTGCATACGGTTGTTTCTGGAGCAGAGCCGTTCAGACTCTACAAAAGCGCTCCTGTATATCGGGCGGATGGCGAACAGGTGGGAGTAGGTGACCGGATCGCGGTGGGGCTGTGGGATGGCGAAACTGTGATCGGTTTTCTGAGCATGGATAATTTCATCCACCGGCGCCCTTTTACCGATCACGATTGTGAAATCGCACGGCTATACGCCGCCACGGTGGGCCATCTCTGCACGCTCAAACGCGCGCAAGACGACCTGGCGCAACTTGCTACAACCCTGGAGCAACGCGTCGCCGAACTCGCTGAGGAACGATTCAGGGATATCTTCGAGAACTCGCCTATCGGCATTTACCAGACTACTCCGGATGGCCGTTTCTTGACGGCCAATCCAGCTTTCATCCGCATGTTGGGTTACACTTCCTTTGAGGAATTAGCGCAACTCAACCTGAACAGCGATGTTTATTTCCCTGACTACCCCCGCGCAGCATTCAGACAACGTGTGGAGTGTGAGGGTCGCATCATCGGACTCGAAGCTACGTGGACGAGAAAGGATGGCTCGAGCCTGATTGTACGCGAGAGCGCGCGCATCGTGTGTGACGCCGAGGGCGACGTCCTCTATTACGAAGGGACGGCAGAGGATATCACCGCCTGGGTCCAGGGCGAAAAAGAGCGCGAGCGACTGCTGGAGGAAGTTCAAAAACAGGCACAGCAGATCCAACGCATTATCGACACGGTGCCGGACGGCGTCCTCGTGCTGGATGCCCAGAACCGGGTGCTTCTCATCAATCCAGCGGGACAGAAAGATTTGCGGCTTTTGACCGGCGTCCGCGAGGGCGACGTTTTGGAATCTCTGGGCGGACACTCACTCTACGAATTCTTGACCTGGTCTGAGGATCGCCTATGGCGAGAAATCGAAACGCAAGGACAAATCCTGGAAGTGATCGCGCGGCCCATTCAAGCGAATTCTTCTGCGCCCCACTGGCTGCTTGTCATCCGTGATGTCACCCAACAGCGCAAGATCGAAACCCACGTTCAACGTCAGCAGCAGTTGGCGATGGTGGGCCAGTTGGCCGCCGGCATCGCCCACGATTTCAACAATATCCTAGCCGTGATGCTGCTCTACAGCCAGATGGCGCTGCGCTCATCAGAGTTACCCAGAAATCTCCGCGACCGTCTAGCAATCGTGTACCAACAGGGGCAGCGCGCTGCCGAGTTGATCAACCAGATTTTGGATTTCAGCCGCAGCACGCCGCTCGATCTGCGCCCACTGGATTTGGCGCCGCTGCTGAAAGAACAGGGGACGTTATGGGCACGTACGCTACCGGAGAGCATCTACATCGATCTGCAAGAGGA
>JBJYXQ010000346.1:0-3405 GCA_046260035.1 Anaerolineae bacterium | reverse complement strand
GATGCTGACGATTACGTCATCAACGCCGATCCCACGCGCATTCGGCAGATGCTAATGAACTTAGTGGTCAACGCGCGCGACGCGATGCCGGAAGGCGGCACGTTGACCGCTCGCCTGGAACGCATCCACCTGCGCCCCGGCGAAGCCTTGCCGCTGCCGGAGCTATTCCCCGGAGACTGGGTTCGCATCACGGTATCCGATACGGGGACCGGCATCCCCGACGATGTCTTGCCGCACATCTACGAGCCGTTTTACACGACCAAAGCGCCGGATCAGGGCAGCGGTCTGGGATTGGCCCAGGTCTTCGGCATCGTGGCGCTGCACCAGGGGACGATAGACGTGCAGACGCAGATCGGGAAAGGGACCACGTTTTTCATTTACTTGCCCGCGTTGACCTTGACCGGCCATACAGACACCCGTCGCGATGCGGGTGAGCTACGTCTGGGCCACGGGGAAACCCTGCTCGTCATCGAGGACAATCCCGAAGTGCGCGCCACACTGGTGGAGAGTCTAACGCAGTTGAACTATCGTGTCTTGGAAGCCCGCCAGGGCAAAGATGGCCTGGCGTTGTACAAGCGCCACCACGAGGACATCGCGCTGGTGGTGAGCGACTGGATCATGCCGGAGATGGGCGGGCGCGATCTGGTGCAAGCCTTGCGCGCGCGCGGGCTGCACAGGCCCGTCTTGATCCTGTCCGGACATCCACCCGATCCGCAGGCGAGCGACCTGCAGGAAGCCGGGATCGTCTGGCTACAAAAGCCACTGACCCTAGAACGCCTGGCCCGCAGCGTAGCCGAGGCTTTGGAAAAACCGTAGCCTTCTGCGACACTGCTTCCACTCAGCCGAGAATATCTGCGGCGATCTCGCCATCTATTTGCCATTTTAGTACTCTGACTCACTGCACTATCCCGCCGATTTCGCCGATTTTTTCCTTGCATATTCCCCAAAATACATCTATACTATTGAATAGCGTGACAATGTAGCTTCATCGCACCAATCTCCGCAAACAAAATCCTGCGAAGCACAGCCTTCCGGGAAACAGCTATGACGCAAGCGTCGCCACAGCAAGGTTCGTATGCAGAGCCATCTGTCGGTATCAACGTGTAGGTGGTTGGAATAATCACATAACTTTGCCCGTTGACAAGTGCTGGATTTATATTAAAATTGATCTATATAGATGATTATCTATATATCAACCTACGTCAACACATTTCCCTTCTTCAGTTCTTTTCCATCCCAATTCAGTATTGGAAGCATTCCCTAATAAGTTAAGAAAAGCTGGCGTAAATGCCGATACGACATCTTCGATATAAACACAGCCTATGAGTGGTAAATGGCACTTCAATATCTGGAGGCGAGAAATTGACACTTTCATACCATGACGCATTACGCTACCTCTACAGTCTGGTGGATTATGAGAAACAACGCATCGAACGCTATTCGCCACAAGAATTCAAACTAGACCGTGTTGTCGCATTGTTGGAGAAAGTGGGGAATCCTCACCAACGTTATCCCACCTTGCACATCGCCGGGACGAAGGGTAAAGGCTCTGTTTCGGCTATGCTGGCCGCTTGTGCACAAACTGGGGGTCTGCGCACGGGACTGTACACTTCACCCCATTTGCACACGTACCGCGAGCGGATACAGATCAACCAAACCCCCATTACCCGTCATGAACTGGCTGCATTGGTAGAGGACATTCAGCCTACAGTCGAAACGGTACCCGGCTTGACTACTTTTGAGGTTGTAACGGCGCTGGCTTTTCTTTATTTTGCTCGACAGGAAGTAGACTTGGCGGTTATGGAGGTCGGGCTGGGAGGGCGATTGGATGCCACCAACGTCATCATCCCGGAGATTAGTGTCATCACATCCTTGAGCCTGGATCATACGGCGCTCCTGGGCAACACGCTGGCCCAAATCGCCTATGAGAAGGGGGGCATTATCAAGGCCGGTGTACCGGTTGTCTCCGCGCCGCAAAACTCTGAGGCCGTTAAGGTGTTAGAAACTCTAGCTTCGGAAAGAGATGCTCCGCTGACACTCGTGGGACGTGATTGGACCTGGGAGATGGGCCAACGTTTCCCCGGCGGGCAAACCTTGACCATCCAGGGTCCGGCATCACAAGCTGCATTTGACGGTACTTATCTATTGGCACTGCTGGGGGACTTCCAGCAGGAAAATGCCGCTGTTGCCATTGCAGCGACAGCGTGTCTGCACGAGCATGGACACCCGTGGGCTACGCCCCAGGCTATCCACGAAGCTCTGCAAACGGTCACTTGGCCCGGGCGGATGGAGGTCTTGAATCAACGGCCTCTTTTAGTCGTGGATTGTGCGCATAACCCTTATTCCGTAGAAAAACTGACCGAATCTTTGAAAACCTGGTTTCCTGATACACAATGGATTACGATTTTTGGCGCATCCAGTGATAAAGACATTGACGGCATGCTGCGCACGCTTCTACCGATGAGCAAGCACATCATTGTCACACGCTCTTACCATCCGCGCGCGGCTGCTCCCTACGCACTCGCTGATCAATGCGCAAGTCTGGGCAAAGGTGCAGAAATCGCACTTGACCCGCAACATGCTCTGGAACAAGCCCAGCGCCATCTGGAGCCTGGCTATGGGATTCTGGCCACCGGTTCGGTCTTTATCGTGGCCGACATTCGCGAAATATGGGGAAAGCAACACAATTTGAGTTTACTCCAGGGTGATTGGGAAGATGAACCATGGGAAAAGAAGGGCATACCCCAAACACCATAGCCCAAAAAGGTATCTCAGGCGAAGAATTGGCTTGGCAGACATTAGTAAAATCCGATCCTGAAAAGATACAACGTCGGGCAAAAGTGACCTATGATCAAGCATCACAGGTCTACACATTAACATCATTTGGTTGTGACCTGGGGATCTCCTTGAAGGACAACCGCATTTTCGGTTTTTTGCCTGAAGGAGAAGCCTTATTGGATAAACTTGATTCGTCCACCGGATTAACGCTGTTGTGGTATTTAATTTCTGCGAAGGATATACCAATCTCCGGGAAATGGGTAAGACCCGACAGTTTGCCCGGCGGGCAAATATATGTGAAAGGATCGCATGTTCTGCCTGTGGATCAAATCGCGGAGAAGTATGGTTCTGACGCGCAGGCATTCATAGATATAGGGAAGCAATTCGGAGGGGACGTGCTCGATTACGGCGATGCGGCCATACGAT
Source organism: Anaerolineae bacterium (assembly GCA_046260035.1). Lineage (GTDB taxonomy): Bacteria > Chloroflexota > Anaerolineae > B4-G1 > SLSP01 > DSWT01. The sequence goes on along the minus strand of JBJYXQ010000346.1, from coordinate 201 downwards.
TTTTGCCCTTCCCACGTGTGCCGGTTGCACTCACGTTGTGGACAGCCGATGAAGAATTCCCGGCGCGGGCCAACCTTTTAGTGGATGCAAACTGTGAGTTACAAATTCCGACAGACATTATTTGGGCGACGTGTATGCTCTCTCTGGAACTGATGCTTTGAACGTAATTGCCTCCAACTACATACTGTTGATTGAAGGCGA
>JBJYXQ010000345.1:2038-6393 GCA_046260035.1 Anaerolineae bacterium | reverse complement strand
TTTTGCGCTAGCAGGAACCTGAGAAGCATCACACCAGGAGAATGATAAGACCCTGAGCGAGATGGAGAAGCGACTACAAAAGTCTCATGGTCAGTCTCGATTGCACAATCGCTCTGCGTGTTCTTGCGGTTTGTGTGAACCGGTTTATAATGACATACACTTTTGCAGTGGAGGGAACGATGGCAAAACTTTGCGGAAAAGGACTGTGGCTGGCCCATTCGTATGACCTCCAACGTGCGGCAGAGATGGCGACGAGCATTGACGCGACGTATTTGTTGGTCAAGGTCGGCCATGGCCCCTACTATTTCCCTGAAACAACGCGTTCGATGGTGAAACGCGTGCGCGCGCTTGGCTTTCACCCGTTAGCCTGGGTGCAAATCACCGACCGCGCTCCCCAGGATGCACTCAAAGCCATCGTCGAAGCGCAAACACTCGGCTACGAAGCCACGGTATTGTTCCTCGGAGCGGCGCTGGTAACCGGGGATCAGATGCGCCCGTTGGCTGAAGCGCTGGACAACGTCGAGATTCCACGCGAGCGACTCTATCTGGCGACACCACCATCAGCGCATTTGCCCGATCCGCGTGTGCTGGATGTGCTTGCACCGATCTGTCAGGCAGGATGGATGCCGTTGGCCTTTGCCGCCTGGGGCAATGATCCCCAACAGGTTATTCACCGGGATATTTACCAGACTTTGGATGCGCTGAGTCTGGTATGGGACAAAACGCCGGAGGTTTATCCGGTGCTTTCGCCATTGTACCGGCTCGCGGGCCCGGTTTTCTTGCCAGAGGAACTGATTCCCTGGATTGAGGAACTGGCGCGGCATGGGCTGGATTTCTTCAGCATCTACCACGTGGCGAACACTGAAAAGGCGCTTTGGCCACTGCTGCAATCGGTCAATGTTCGTTGCCAGGAGGAGTTGGCGCAATCTGATGTGCCGGAGCCGACGGCCGCCGGGATGCCGGACATTCCACAGCCCGTCTACATCACCGTTGCGACCAGCGATACGGTGTGGGGCATCATCACGCGGCATGGGTTGACTAAGCAACAGTTCTGGGCGTGGAATGCGCATCTGTGGGAAAGTCGCGGTTTGCCGCGCGACCCGGATTATCTCCAGGAGGGTTGGCGGGTTCGGGTTAAGTGATTGTCGATACAATCGAGTGTCACTACAAGTGATTGCCAATACAGCGGACTATGGTATAATCTTTTCTTGCCGCCAGCATTGGCGGCTGATTTTTGGGAAAAGTTGTTTTTGGGGAGAGTGATGAAATGAACCTGGTACAATCATTAGAACGCCAGATGGCAAAGCCAAATGCCAATGTCCCAGAGCTGCAAGCTGGAGATATTGTTAAGGTCTATGTACGCATCGTCGAAGGTGACCGCGAGCGCGTCCAAGCCTTTCAAGGGACGATTATCCGCTGTCGCAAGGGTGGCGCCAATGCCAATTTCACCGTACGCCGGGTGGCCTCACATGGCGTCGGTGTGGAACGCACGTTCCTCCTCCACTCGCCGCGCCTCGAAAAGGTCGAAATCGTACGTCATTCCAAGGTTCGCCGCGCGCAACTTTACTTCCTGCGCGATCGTCGTGGCAGAGCAGCACGTTTGAAGGAATTACGCAAGTAGGCGAGTGTGGCACCACGTAGGCCGCTAATCGGCATTACCGGGCGGAAGGATTCTTCCGCCCGTTTGTCACATATATCTATGTGTGCGGTTGGGGAGACGTATATTCGCGCCGTCCAGCACGTGGGTGGGACACCGGTCGTGATCCCGCCGACGGCTATGCAGGCGGATTGGGGAGCGTTGATCGCGCGTCTGGATGGGCTGTTGCTGTCTGGCGGTGGCGATATCGACCCCGTGCTTTACAGGGAAGAGGCCGAACCATGGATGGGGCAGGTGGACGCCGAGCGCGACTTCTCCGAACTGGGATTGACGCGGGAATGGCTGGCGATGGAGCGCCCGTTGTTGGCGATTTGCCGGGGACATCAAGTCCTCAATGTGGCATTGGGCGGCACGTTATACCAGGACATCTCGGCACATATCCCTAACGCACTGGATCACGCTTATGTGGCGACACAGCCCATGGAGAGGGTTTCGCACAGTGTCACCCTGGATTCAGGATGCCATCTGGCAGCGATTCTGGGCGGAACAACCTTCGACGTCAACAGTTCACATCATCAGGCGCTTAAAGCCATTGGCGACCGGCTCTCTGTAGTGGGGCACGCGCCGGATGGCGTCATCGAGGCTGTAGAGATACCGGAGCACCCGTTTTGCATCAGCGTGCAGTGGCACCCAGAAGCGATGGTGAAAACGTCGACGACGATGTGGCCACTGTTTGAGGCTTTTGTGCAGGCGGCTAGCGGCTAACAGCTTTTTGTGGAATCAGTAAAGAAAACGGCGGGAATTTCCCGCCGTTTTTATTGTACAACAACCCTAACCCGAACAAACCGGAGTCAAAAAGGCCTTTGACGCCCGTTTGCTTGCTCGTTGGGCAAAGAATTTACGTGGCTAAGGCTCTTACTCCGCAGGCGTCTCGCCTGATTGCAGGACAATCGGGCGTCCCTGCTTAAAGGACTCCAACTGTTCCTCGAGTTCCTGCCGCCGGGCTTCGGCCGCTGTTTTACCTTCTTCCACCAACTTATCGACGCCTTCGCGGATGTTCTGTTGCAACATTGCACCAGACTGCGGCGTGAAAAGTATCGCTAACACGCCCCCTGTCAACAGACCGATCACTAAACCGGCAAGAAAGGCCATAAATTTGCGCATTGTTCACCTCCCCATAATTATGATCCTATTATACGCTATGCCCGCCAGGATGCAATTTTCCTGCACGAGAAGACTACAAAAGTCTCAGCACGTACTGCGCCTGGCAACCATGGTGTTCAGTGCGAACATTTGTATAACGAGACACCTCGTGAGACTTTTGTAGTCTAGGCTGGCTTTAGTCGAAGAAGTCCTTATCCTCTTCGTTGAGATACTTCTGCGCTTCGTCGACCTTGAAGGTCACGCCAAGCCCTGGGCGATCCCACACCTCGATGAGGCTATCCTTGACGATGGGATTGGGCAGTCCTTCGATGATGTTGTACCACCACTCCGGCCTACCGGTAGGATACTCGAAGGCGATGTAGTTCTGTGGCATAACCGCTGCCGCGTGAACGAGCGCCGCCAATCCAATGAGGCCGTCGAAGGTGCCGTGCGGCGCCATCAGGATGCCGTGCAGATCAGCGTATTCGGCGATCCACTTCAGCTCGGCGATGCCGCCCACGTCCGCCGGGTCAGGCCCGACGATGTTGACGGCCTGCTTCTCGATCAACTCCTTGAAGTTGTGGCGCAGGTAGATTTGCTCACCGGTGTGGATGGGTGTGGACGTGCTCATCGTGATGTCACGGTAGACATCGGCCAGCACGTAGGGATTGTAGTCGCCGTTGATCGTATCCTCGAGCCACATGATGTTGAGCGGTTCCAGCGCCCGCGCCAGGCGGATGACGTCGGTGGGGACCCAGCCGGGCCCGCAGTCCAGGGCGAGACCGACTTCGTCGCCCAGCACGTCCTTCATCGCCTCGACGCACGCGATGACGTGCTTGAGGCCGCGCTCGGTCAGCAATCCTCGGTTGGAGTGGGGCGCGCCTGGTTGCGCGTCCCCATAAAAGAAGTTGGGCACACGACTCGGCATGGGGCTGTGGAAGCCGATCCCCTGTTTGATGATGCTGAAGTTTTCCGGCGATGCCTTCATCTTCGCCATGTTCTCGGCGTAATCCTCGGGTGTGTAGCCGCTCATCGGGAAGCGGACGCTGCCGTTGTAGACGCGGACGTGATCGCGCACTTTCCCACCAAGTAGCTTGTAGACCGGGATGCCCGCTGCTTTGCCCGCGATATCCCACAAGGCCATCTCGATGGCGCTGACAGCACTGCCCCACGGCTTGAAGCTGCCCATCCGCCGGATGCGGAGCATCACGCTCTCGACGTTGGTCGGATCCGCGCCGATGAGCCATTGCTTGTAGAAAAGGACGTGTGGCTTCAGGTAGGGCTTTGAGGCCTCTGCCTCGCCGTAACCGTCGATGCCCTCGTCCGTGGTGATGCGCACCACGGGATTTCGGCCGATAATGGCGCATTTTAGATCGGTGATTTTCATGTATAGCCTCCGTTTTGGAATTGTACACTTTGCTGCTTCATAAACTTTTCCGTTGAATCCGTTGAGCCGAGTTTACTCCATTGCAGATGCAAGGATATAACGACATTCCTCGTTGTCCAACTCGGTCACCGGATCGCGTGTCTGGAAGATGAGGGTGGGGATGGCGCCTTGCTTGAGCGTGGCGTTGATCATCGCCCGGCGGTTTGCGCCGCGCCCGTAGTTGTAGCC
>JBJYXQ010000345.1:0-1938 GCA_046260035.1 Anaerolineae bacterium | reverse complement strand
GCGTAGGTCAGATTTTCCAGGATCGCGTTGTCGCTGTTGTGGATCAACTGCGACACATCCACGAAGATGCTGTCCAATCCCAGGTCACGGATCAGGTCGGCGACCTGGAGGGTGAGTTGCCTCCGCCATGGCGACCAGGCCAGGTGGACGTTGACGAGGACATTCCAGTCCTTGTGCGATGGCATCAGCGAGTAGCTCTGCGGCGGGCCGGCAGCGGCCCAGCCTTCCACGGGCATCCAGCTCCAGCCGCCCCAGCGCTGCGTCATCGGATCGCGGGTGCAAAAATCGCGCGCCTCGAAGAAGAGCGGGTGGTCGGGGCTCATCTGGCAGGCGTTCGCGTGTGGTGCAACGTGGAAGCCCATGGCCCTCGCCTTCTCGATGAAAGCTTGTCCCTGTGGACCGGCGACGTAAGTAGGATAATCTTGATCGTAGGTTTCGGCACGCCAGTTGGGAAGGTGGAGGAAGATATGATGCGGGTTCATCCGCGCGGCGAGCGCGTCCAGCAGATCAAGATTAGTGGGACACCAGGAAACCGCAAGCCGGATGTCGTCCAGCCAATCGGGGCGCAACTTAGCGGCCTCGTCCAGGCGATAGGCGTCCCAATACCAATCGCGGTAGCGCTGCACCGGCGCCGTCCAGTCACCTTGGTAGGCCGAGAGCCGCCAGGCCAGGTTGCCAACGCAGCGGTTCATCTCCAGCGGCCCGTGGGCCAGGGTGAAGAAGCCCACCGTCTGCGGACTTTTCTCATGGCCGATGTGAACCTTCTTGTAGATGAAGTCCTTGTCCCACGCCTGCACCGTGAAGCCGGATTCAGCTCCGGCGAAGACCAGGAAGCCCGCCTCCCAACTGTGAGGCCAGGCCGCGTCCTTGCCCTGCATCTGTGGGTGGGCCAGCGGTGCCTTCGCCCCCTGCTGGAACGGGCCAACGACTTCCAAATCCTCGTGGATGCCGGGGATGTGCATCCCCAACCCGGCGACGCCGCCCTGCATCGTCCACGCCGACGGCTCCAACAGAATGTCGCCGGTCGCCTCGTCTATGCTGACGCGGATGGAAACGTCGCATTCCCAGTCGTCCAGCGCGATTTCGGCGATGTGGTCGGTGAGTAGCGTGTAATACACGCGGCTGGCGATGGGGTGCACGCCTAGCGGTGAGAGTTTGCCGCTCTGGTGCAGCAGTTCGAAGCCAGGGACATCTTTGGCGAGTCCCCGGTCGAGGAATTCCTCGCCGGTGACGGCATCTTTGAGTGAGACGATGCGGATGCCTTCAAATTCCACAACAGTCGTTTTGGATGTGATGACGATGCCTTTTTCGGTTAATCGAATCATAGTGTGCCTCCTCAGGTAGATAGACTGTGGTGTATTATAGGCCGATTACCAATCCGTCATACGCGATGTGGTAGCCGTGACGATTGGCAAATTGTTGGAGTGCTTCGTGTTCCTGAATTCCCTCGTGGGAAAGGTGGGTTGCGTAGATGCGCCCATCTTCTTTTAAGAGCTGGTGTTTGTTGATGAGGTCCACATGTTGGATGAAGTCCTCCGTGGCTAAATGGTCGGTGGATGGATAGCCTTGCCCATAGGTGTGATCCAGGATAAAGAGATCATAGCGTATCCCTTTGGCAATGAGGTCGTGCCAGACGGTGTCAAAGAGTGGGGCTGTATCTGTGCCGTAAAAGATCGCGTGATCTTCGTAGGCGATGGAATAGAGTAACGCTGCGTACTCTGTCGCATGATTCGCCGGATAGCCGGTGATGTTATACGGCCCTATCGTATAGCGCTCATAGGGCGTGACTTCCTTGATCTCAAGATCCAATGCCTGTTGAGTGGCTGTGGAGAAGAGACTGCCATAGGCACAACGCTTTTGGATGAGGTTATCCAAGGCTTCCAGGGTTTGGCGTGAACCGGCTAACGTCAAGGGTGACGCCAAGCGGGTCCCATACTC
>JBJYXQ010000344.1:0-1648 GCA_046260035.1 Anaerolineae bacterium | reverse complement strand
ACAGGCCTCCATCCCCTTTTTCGCCAAGCAGCAGCAGCCCGCTTAAGCCGCGTTCGCTCCACAGCGGCACGACCCATGTGGCATTTTGATAGTCTGCAGGTTTGATCTGCCGGGCGACCGGCTCTCGACGGGGGAGCGCCGACGGTACCACGAGGCGATCATGAGGGCGCTCGCGACGGGAACCGTTTCGGATCTTGCGGACGTCCCGGACCACCCGCTGGCGGCGGAACTCCACGAACTCCACGAGGTGATGGCCGAGCGCTACCCGTTCGGGGCCTACGCCCAGCAGGCCGAGCTCGAGATCGCCTACGCCTATTACAAGTACGACGAACCTGAATCCGCCATTGCCGCGGCCCAGCGTTTCATCAAGATGAACCCGCGCCACCCGAATGTCGACTATGCCTGGTACATCATGGGGTTGACCAACTACAATCGCGGCAAGACGGTCATGGATCGTATCCTTCCCCAGGATCCTTCGCAGCGCGACACGACGATCATGCACCAGGCCTACGATGACTTCTACCAGCTGGTCAAGCGTTATCCGAACAGCAAGTATGCCAGCGACTCGAGGCAGCGCCTGATTTTCCTGCGCAACAACATGGCCCTCTATGAAATGCACGTGGGGGACTTTTACATGCGCCGCGGCGCCTATCTCGCGGCGGCGAATCGCGCCGAATACGTCGTCGACAACTACGAGCGCACGCCTTCGATACCCGACGCCCTGGTCATGATGGTACGCGCCTACCGGAAACTGAAGATGAACGAACTTGCGGATGACGCCCTGCGCGTACTGCGCCTCAACTACCCCGACAATCCCGACATCCCCGCCCTGTCCCGGGAAAAGGACACGAACAAAAAGAAAGGCTGGTTCAGCTGGTTATAACGATCTGCCGGATGCCAGGCGAGTGGACGTCCATAAACACCATTTTTCACCGCAAAGACGCAAAGTTCGCAAAGAAACTTGTTAATAAAACAATCAAACAGCTTTGCGTTCTTTGCGTCTTTGCGGTGAATTAATTTATTTCTGGATGGAGGCTAGCCCAACTTAGCGGATTCGACCTCGGAATTGGAAGTATCGAAAAATAATTTCCTTGAGTATCAGAGGGCGTTCTGTGGATAAGCCCTGAAAAGCGGCTGTAGTGAAGACCTTGCTGGTTTTCTTTGGTACGCGCGTGCGGATAATGGGTAGCCATGTTTCTACGCGCGACCACACGGCGCAAAGATGGCAAGGTGCACCGGTACTGGAGCATCGTCGAGAATCGGCGCCTGCCCGGTGGTCGCGTGCTGCAGCGGCATCTGCTGTATCTGGGCGAGATCAATTCCTCCCAGGAGCGGGCGTGGCGTAAGTCGGTGGAGGTGTTCGACGAGCGCACCGAGCACTCGCGTTCGCTGGTGCTGTTTCCCGAAGACCGGATCGATGAAGGTGTGGTGGACGAGTCGGTGGTGCGACTGTGTCTGTCGCAGCTGCGTCTGTGCCGCCCACGGGTATGGGGCTCATGCTGGCTCGCGCTGAAGCTGTGGGAGCAGCTTGCGCTGGATCGCTTCTGGCGCGAGCGCCTGCCCAGGAGCCGCAAGGGCACGCGCTGGGATCAGGTGCTGTTCGTGCTGGTGGCGTATCGGCTGCTCTCGCCGGGCAGCGAATGGCGCT
>JBJYXQ010000343.1:0-2158 GCA_046260035.1 Anaerolineae bacterium | reverse complement strand
GTGTGCCAGACCCTTGTACGGGTAGCAGCAGATAGCTACGCTCATGCCGTTCACTTCGTATTGCCGGAAGGCGCGCTGCCATCGGACAACTACTTCGATCTGCTGCCGGGCGAGACGCGGGAGGTGGTGATTACGGCGGAGATTCCGTTGCCGTCGGAGACGATTAGCGTAACCTGTGTCAATGCGTAAAATCGGCAAACATGTGCTATAATAGTTACACAGAAGAGACATAATTGTGTAACACCGGAGGTGTGAAATGACGACGATTGGCGTGCGTGAGTTACGTCAACAAACAGCCGAAGTGTTGCGACGGATTCGTGAAGAAAGGACAGAATACATCATCACCTATCAGGGGCAGCCGGTGGCGGTGATGTTACCGGTGGATGCTGCTGCGGTGGAGCAGGCCATTTTGGACATCGGCAAACAGGGGGCGGCGCAGGGGTGGGATGCTTATGCGCAAGTGGCTGACACTGTGCGTCAACGGTGGCCGCAAGCCACGACGACGCAATCTCTGTTGGACGAAATCCGGCGCTAAATGTGATGTTTACGATAGACGCCAGTGTTCATATCAACGCCCTTAATGCAAGCGAGGCCGGCAGCGCAAAGAGCCAGTTATGTCTACAACGTCTCGTGGCGATGGAGCAACCGTTCTTCTCACCAACTTTGTTGCTGGTTGAAGTCGCAGCGGCTATCGCGCGTGTTCTGGATGATGCTGACATTGCCTTGGAATTGACCCGTGGGATCCAAGCGTTGCCACGGCAATTGTGGATACCTCTGGACAGTGCGATGGCTAAAATGGCGGCCCAGTTAGGCTCGCAGGCTCGCTTGCGTGGCGCGGATGCGGTCTATGCCGCTGTAGCTCGACGTTATGGTGCTACGTTGATTACCCGTGATCAGCAGCAGCTAGACCGTTTGGCGATGTTGGTCCGTGTTATGACACCTGAAGATGTTTTAGCCGATCTTGGTAATGAGCTACTGTGATCCTTGTGTGCGAAGCTGGCACCTGAATTATGCACAATGCGCGCTTCCTCGAGAGGCGCGCTACATTTTTTCTGCAAGAAAAGTGTGATTCCAATGGATCTTCATCGTCGGTGCTGATGTGGTAGCTGCACTAGGATGAAAGACGACTGTTGTTTTCTCCGGACAAGTGTACTTTGGGAGGCTGTCTATGCCCGATATGCTCGTTAAACTCTACAATCTGGAACACAACTGGGACTTTGTTGCTGCTCAGGAGGCATTGGGCATCACCATCCGTAAGCCCATCGGTTCCGAAAATCAGATCATCATTGACTGGGTTCGTGATACGTTCAGCCAAGAATGGGCCAGCGAGGCTGCTGTGGCTTTGCACACCCATCCCGTGAGCTGCTTCATCGCGCTCAAGGAGGGTAGTATCATCGGATTTGCCTGTTATGATGCGACGGCGTTGGGCTTCTTTGGCCCCACCGGCGTTGCAGAGACCGAGCGCGGCAAAGGTACCGGCACGGCGTTGTTGATGGCGTGCTTACTGGATATGAAGCTCAAAGGATACGGGTATGCTGTGATCGGCTGGGCTGGTCCCGTCGATTTCTACCGGAAAGTTGTGGGGGCGGAAGTCATCACTGATTCTGTTCCTGGAATCTTTCGAGGGATGTTGAGACGGCAAGGACAGTAATCGTGTCCTCCACATGGGACTTGGTTATCGGCATTGATAGCAGCACGACGGCGTGCAAAGCCGTTGTCTTGGACACGTACGGTGCCCCTGTTGCCGAGGGGCGCGCCGCGTTGCCCTTGTCGATGCCGCGTCCCGCGTGGCACGAGCAGCCCGCCGAAGCGTGGTGGAAGGCGTGTGTGGAGGCGGTTCGCGCGGCGGTTGCTGGTGTCGAGGTGTCTCGCATTGCAGCCTTGTGCATCGCCCCGCAGCGTGAGACGTTCGTCCCCGTGGATGAAATAGGCACGCCGCTGCGCCCCGCTATTGTGTGGATGGACGAGCGCGCCCGCAATTTGTTGCCCGCCATCGAACGGGAGTACGGCGCGGAACGCATCCACTGCGAGACCGGCAAGCCGCTCTCCGGCAACCTCACCTTAGGCAAGATCGCCTGGCTGCGCAAACACGAACCCGACGTTTTCGCGCGTACGGCGAAGTATTTGGACGTCGCCGCGTTCCTCACCTATAAGCTGA
>JBJYXQ010000342.1:0-17793 GCA_046260035.1 Anaerolineae bacterium | reverse complement strand
TCAAGGTCACGTTTTTTCGTCACTCTTCCAAGAGTCACTCTCCTGCAATTGACGTGTATAGGATGCCGGGATACAATGATTTTGCCGGTAACCGAGAAACGTGACGCCACCAGCCGCAGAGAGAACAATGTGAAAAGCATATAGTGGATGCTCCACATAATTATATTAAGTGCAGTCTTTAGGGGAGGTTACAGTGTTGCCTTTTTCCACACCACCGTATATTACAGCATCCAAGCACAATATCATCAACGCTTACGTGATCGATGCAATTGGACTCGCATCGGACACGGTCCTGGGGGTGGTGCTTGACGATGAAGTGGCCCTGGAGCAAATTCATCCTACCTACTCACTTGCCTTGCTTCCCCTAAATGATGCCATAACGGTTTGTTACGAGGAAGCGCTATTCTATGCTGACTGCTTTGCATACGAGCACGAGATACCGACCATCGCATATCCCCGAAGAGGTTTACCAGGGATTAACTTTCTTCTTGACAAACGGGGAAAGCAAACTACCCGGCAGATATATTTCCACGAACTTAGCGCAGCACTGGAGAGCGTTACGGCTCTTCGTTTGGGCCCGGTAGGCTATGTCCAATTCCGTTATGATACCTCAAGCTATCCCTCACCGGACGGTGAACCTGTTGTCCATCTGAACTACCGCGCAAAGTATGCCCATATGAGACAGGAAATGCACCTGTATTCATTGGCACTCAGGCAGATTGATCCCCTATCCGAGTATCTATGCTACTACCGCGTGATTGAGAGCGCTTCAAAGAGTAATGGACTGAAATGGCTTGAGCAGAACCTGCCACGGTTGGAATCCACCAGGTTTGGTGTGCTTCCGGCAGGCGAAGGAGACCGCGTATACCAACGAAGACCCAACTTGTTCACAATCCTGCGTCGCCGTGCAGTCAATCGGCTTTGGGATTTAATAAAGACTCTCTCATATGCCGATATTGCCAGCAAGCTCTATCACACGAACCGCTGCGGGATTGCACATGGCATAACAATACGCCGGGCGGATTTCGCGACGGATTTCGAAGATGTGTATCTCGATAGTTTCGTGCTCAAACTCATGGCGCGAATAGCAATTGAAGACAACAGGTGATAGGTTGAACTATTTGCCTAGAAGTCCAGAACTGCACCTAACAAATCGTTGGAGCTGACAGTGCCTATCAGCGCTGGTCTGTATTGGCGGTTCGTTTAAGGAGTTGGTATTACCAATAAGGTGGTTCTGAAAGCCCTGCGCTGCGGCTCAACTCGCGGCCTGCTAGAGCGCCCCTTTTGTTCTACGTCTGAAGTGGCTTTCTTACAATTCCGGTGACGCCTGGCAAACCGGGCAAAAATACGTGCTGCGTTGGCCCTGCACGATGCGTTCCACCGCGTAGCCGCAGCGCGGGCACTGCTCGCCGGCGCGGTCGTAGACGTGAAGATATTCCTGGTGCTGGCCCGTGCCGCCGCCTGGATAGACGTATTGGCGATCCTCCAGACTTGTTCCACCGTTCTCCACGCCTGCACGCAACACGGCGACAATCGCCGCGTGCAGTCGCTGTGCTTCGGACTCGGTCAACGTCCCGGCGATACGCTCCGGATGAATCTCAGCCTGCCACAGCGCTTCGCTCACGTAGATGTTGCCCAGCCCGGCGATAAAGCGCTGGTTGAGCAGCAGCGGTTTGATCTCCCCACGGCGTCGCGCCAGTTGCTCGGCCAACCACGCCGGGGTGAAGTCCGCCGAAAACGGCTCCGGGCCCAGATCACCGGTGATCTCGCGGGGATCGTCCACCAGGTAGAAACGCCCGAACTTGCGCGGATCGATGTAGACCACCCACGTGCCATCGCCCAACTGCCAGCGCAGGCGCGCGTGCTTCTCCCCGCGCGCGGGGGCGTCGTCGCCGGGGCCATCACGGTAGACGGCGAATTTGCCACTCATCCGCAAATGCGTCAATACCGTCTGGCCGGTGGAGAGCGCAGTCTTGATGTACTTACCGCGCCGGTCGACGTTCATCACGCGCGCGCCGGTCAACGCGTCGCAGAAAGTTTCAGGATCAGGACGATCCACCGTCCGCACCCAGAGAACCTCCACACGGGCAATGGTCTGTCCGGTGAGCACTGGCGCGAGGAGACGAGCGATGGTTTCAACTTCGGGGAGTTCGGGCATAGGCTCTGCTTTGCAGGATTGGTTTCACCACAGAGACACAGAGTTCACAGAGTACTTTAAGATCTTCTCTGTGGTCTCTGTGTCTCCGTGTTTGTTATCTTTTAACGGCTTAGCGCGGATAGCCGAAGCTCGATTCGTACCGTTGCATCACCACGTTGAAGTGCGTCTGTTCCGCACCCGCCAGTTGCATAAAGAGCTTCTTCGCCCCCGGATCTTTAGCAATTTGCGCACTATTGTGATAAAGCTTGAACGACTTGTCCTCGACGCCAAGCGCAAAGAGCAGCGCATCCTCTTCGGAGGGATTGGACGGCAGCTCAGCCAAAACCTGCTTTTCGGGCGGGAAGACGACTGAAACAGCGTCGATCACCTCAACGGCAGCCATTTCTGGGATCATAGACCAGCCCTTACCCGCTTCGAGCGCCTCGTATTGGCGTTCGATGTAGTTGTAGTGATCGACCTCATCGGCAGCTAACCGCTTGAACATCGTTGCCGCTTCCGGATCGGTCATGTGCTCTGCAATGGTTTCGTAAAACTTACGCCCATCACTTTCCAGCTTCATGGCCTGCACCAAGACATCCATTAACTCCATAGTTCACCTCCCGCGTTTAATAAGATTTACATATTTATTATATCACAAAAAGCAAAAAGAGCCGAGATCGACCCGGCTCTTTTCTTAAAGACGACGCCTAACCCGGATAAACCTGTCATCCCGAAGCGCAGCGAGGGATCACGTTCCGCTTGACCTGGAATCTGGTTTTTCACGAAGCCTTACTCGACACAACGAGATTCCTCACTCCGCGCCGCTGCTTCGCAGCGGTCTGCTCCGTTCGGAATGACAGTGTGCGGCGGGAACTTATAAATTTACCGACCCTAAGGAGCCTGCGACGCCCGTTTTATTGCTCGTTGTGCAAGAATCTACGTGGTTAGGTCCTACTCAACGGTACAAATCGCACCGGGTTGCTTGACGCGCAAGGCCAACGTCTCCATAATGGAGAAACGGTGTTCGAGATTGGCGGTCTCAACAAAGCCCGTAGCGATGTCCAACCCAACCGCCAGATCGACATATTGCGGTTGCGCCGCGATGATCAGCACCTTGTCCTGCGGAAGCGAAGGCGAGGCGAGAACACCGCCCGTGGCTTGCTTCTCCACCAGTTCGATTTCGAGGATGCCACGCCGCCCATAGACACGTTGCAGCTTGGTGTGGAGCATAGGATGCATGGCAACGAAGTATGGCGGGTAGAAACCCTCCGAGACCAGTTTGGCGGTGGCGGCTGAGACATCGGTTAACGCCTGCCCCTCTTCGTTCCAGTCACCGAGCGCGAGTTTTTGCCGCCCAGTGATCGTGAGCAGTCCTTCGATGCCCTCGTCCGCGTCGCCGCTGAAGATCAGCTTGTCTTCGGCTAACGCCAACTGCGTTGCGGCCGCCGCCACAGGCGCGGTGTCGAACGGCTGCCCGGCGTTCATCAGTTCCAGGTCTTTGGCGGTGATGACGAATTCCTTCGTCAGCGTGCTCATCGTCAACTGGCCGGCAATCTTAGCGCGCACGGGTTCACCGTCTGTGCTTTTGTAGGTATACAGTGGGACGGTATATGCGCCAAATCCTAACGGGCCGTACAGATCAAGGATTTTCCGGCCTACGACAACGCGACCGACCACATCGCTAACTGTGGCGTCGATCAACTGCCATTGTGCATCGGTAAGCGGTGCGTCACTGCGCATAAGAATGTTTTCCATAGATAAACTCCTTTCTAGGTAAGTCTATAGTTCAAAGTCGAAAGTCAGATCTTTGCGAATTACGAATCGCGAATTACGTGTTACGGCTTGCGTTTGAGCGTCCCGATAGTCCACACTTTAGTTGTGGGGGCGGCGGTCGGTGTCGCGACCGGCTTGAGCCGTTTGAGCAGCCGTCCGAAAAGGGTCTCGTGATAGAGCTCTTGCCCGCGTGCATCGTCGATCACGCCCTTCGCGCCAGGATCGACCATCTGCTCGATAAACTGGCCGTACATCGCGGCAGTCTCGTTTTCGAGCTGGATATCGGCTTCCAACATCGCTCCGGGGTCTTCGGGCAACGTCAACGGATGGTGGGTGAGAGGCATTTCCCCGCCACTGCCCACCAACTCTTCACCAAACCAGCCCATGTGCTGCATCTCGTTGATGGCCTGCGTCATCAGTTGGCTGGAGATTTCCTCATCTTTGTCCATCGTTAAGAATGAGTGCACGAGGTATTGCAGGATCGCCGCGTACTCGTGGTTCACCCCCCACTCTAGGGCATCTTTATCAACGGCAGCCATCGCGGCTGCGGATTCTTCAGCAGGCTCTGCAGCCGGTTCCTCCGGCGGCGTCTGCGTTTCCAACATAGTTTTATCGACAAAATGCGCAAAGTCACCGTGGTGACGGCGCTCGTCAGCAAGGATATGCTCAATATCGGCTCGCAGATCGGGATCCTCAATACGGGTCAGATAACCCTCGTACATCGCGATAGCCCGCTCTTCTGCCGCGACATCGTGCTGCATCCATTCCGGAACCGTCACGCCAGCCAGATCAGTGAAACCGCGCTCTGTTGTTGGCTGGCCGCCCAGTCGCACGATCCACCGTGATAGCATCCAGAGATGGCGCATTTCCTCACGGGCGATACCTTCGATCTCGCAAGCCAGCTCACCCTCGCCCATCATATAGGCGTGACGCAGGTATTGGATCAGGGCTGCGTGCTCATCTTTCACCGCCGCCTCAAGCATCTGTATCAAACCAGCATTGTCTGTTTGTGGCATAATAACCTCCTGGATAGCGGTCAGCTTTCAGCGATCAGCTTTCAGCAGATAGAAGAAATGGTAAATTCCTTCCACCTCCTGATTGCTGAACGCTGACGGCTGACGGCTGAAAGCTGATTACTCGACTTTGAGCTCGTGGCTATTTTCCCACAAACCGTGGATGTTGCAGAGCGAGGTGGCGACGAGTGTGCCGGGGCCGTTCACCGTGACCGAGCATTTGGCCAAAGGATTGGTCCAGACAGGGCCAGAGTCCGCACCCTGCGCGGATGCACCGTGCGCGGAGAAATCGAAGTGACCCACCTGATAGATGAACTTGTCGCCTTCGGGCTTGAAGAACAGCTCTATCCAGTTGATGTGGTGTGCGGTGGTGTTGGGATGGGGAATTTCTTTGCCGATGCTGAGCTTGACCACAAAGGATTCACCTGCCTTGACGACTTCCGGGGCTTCGATCACTGGGGCGTGTTTTTCCTTCTTCCAGTCCGCCGTTTGAATGGTATCACCGAGTTTCATAGTTATGCCTCCTTTGCATATAATATGTGGTGGACAATAGTTGGAGGCGGCGAATAATGCCGCCCACCTTTAATACAAGCTATAGTCTACTCCCTACAGTTCAAAAAAGCAAGGCAAACAAGACACAAAAGTTTCACGACAAAACTCCTGCTTAATATCTATCCGAGAAATCAGCATCGACGCACTAGAAACGCCCGCAGACACAATTTTCGGATAGAGACTTACTCAAAGCAACACAGCGACGAGTGCTGCGACTTGCTCCAGAAAAACGTTATCGGCGTCGGCGAACGGGGCAAGCGCGTGAGAGTCGATATCGATCTCGCCGACGATCGCACCATCCTTGAAGATGGGGACGACGATCTCCGATTGGACGTGCGGGCTGCACGAGAGGTAATTCGTCTCCTGCGAAACATCCTGGATCACGAATGTCATCTCCGTATCGGCAGCTTGCCCGCAGATGCCCTGCCCAAAGGCGATACGCGTGTGCTCCGTCGGCGCGCCGACGAACGGTCCCAGCACAAGCTCACGTTCGCGGGCCGGATCGACCAGGTAGAAGCCCACCCAATCGTAGTGCGCGACCTCCCGTTCCAGCAGTGCGCAGATCGCATGCAGTTTCTCCTCGCGCGAGCTGCCCTCAGGGGCCACAATCTCGTGGATGGCGGTTAAAAGCGTCGCAAAGTCCTGTGTTGTCTTCATCTACACTCTCCTCGCAAGAAAATTAACCACGGAGACCACAGAGAATTTCCGTACTTTCTCTGTGCGCTCTGTGTCTCTGTGTTGAAAGTTAACGTCGTCGCCGTGCTTTAAGGCGCTCGCGGACGCCGCGCATTTCCATTTCGACAGCCCAGGCCAGCATCTCCGGGCGCGGCGCGGCAAGGAGAGGCCAAGGGGCCAACTCTCTCGCGTTCAGCACGGCGTTGGCAGCCTTGATGCCGGTGACACACGCGCGCTCCATAAACATCGCCGGGTTCGAATCGCGCACCCAATCGCCGCAACAGAAGAGGCCGGGCCAGGGGGTGACGACGCCCAGGTGTTCCTCTGGTCTGCCGGCGTGCAGGAGCGTATGCGTCGCGTCGTTGCGCGTGATGGCGGTATGCAGGACACGGCCCTTCAGTTCCGGCCACGCGCGGGTCACATCGGTGATGGCGTGGGCAAGCAACGTCGCGTCGGGCATCGCCAAAAGATCCGGCGGCCCGTAGAGATGTGCTTCGATCGCGCTGCCGCCCGTTGCCCGCGCCCAGCGGATGTAATCATCGTAGATGCGGTGCAGCCAGAAGAAGTTGTCGAGGATAAAGTCGCCGGAGAAGAGACCCGCTTCCGCATCTCGGCGCTCGGGCGCGCGCGTGAACCATAGACGAATCACGGCGGAAGGCCACCCACCGGGCAAGCGCAAGCCTTCGGCCTGGGATGCCATATCGAGGCTAGCGCGGAGCAGCGTTTCGGTCGCAGGGGCATCCGTCGCCAGGATAATGTAAGGCGCGGTAAGAACGTAAGGTGGTTGATCCTCCGCGTTCACCGTCACCTGCCACCCAGCCGCCGTGCGTGCCAGGTGTGTGACCCGCGCGTTGAGTATCACTTTTCCGCCTCGCGCTTCCAGCACGCGCAACAACGGCGTAATGAGAGCGCGAGCGCTGTCGGTGGGAAAGTACGAGAACGCCCAAGCATCCCGCCGCCGCAGGGTATAGAAGCGCAGGAACGCGAAGAAACCGGAGGCGGGGATCTGATCAGGATTGGCGGGGAGCGCGTTGCGCGACAGCCCGGTGAAGAGCGAGGTCATATCCGGCGACCAGCCTTTGCAGACGTCGGCCAGCGTCATGCCGTACAAGGGCTGATCTTCGGCTAGCGGATCTATCGATAGTGCCGCCATCAGGGTGACAAAAACGCGGAAGAGCGAGGCGAAATTGCGCACGCTCAACATTGTCCAAAAGCGCGGGCGCCCGAACATGCCCAGGTAGTGGAAAGGTGCCGGGATCCAACTGTTGCGTATCGCGCTGCCGATGTTCGCGCGCCGTACACGGCTGCCGTGGGCGAGGAGCCACGCCTCTTCCTGCGCGGGGACGAGCACCGGGCGAATGCGATGGCGCACGAGCATCGCCTGGAGATTACGGTACGGCGACCAGACGCCGTGGACGCCATGCTCGCCGCCGAAGTGCCACGTCTGCCCCGCGTGCTCGAAGGTAATCTCCGGCCCGGCTTTAAGTCGCCCACCGGCGTACTGTGGGTCGGCCTCCAGCACCACCGGTCGCAAGCCACGCTCAGCCAGGTGCAGCGCCGCCGTCAGCCCGGCAAGTCCCGCGCCGATGATGACAATATCGTTATCCTGGCGCATAGGTGGCGATCCCCCCTTGACGCGCGGTCTTGTAACGCAGCAGTTCCGCCAACAGCGCCCATGGACGGGCCTGCATCAGCGAAGGCTCCACGTAGCACTGCTGGTAACAACTGCCGCACGTCGATGGCGGCGTGCCGTAGACATCCGTCGCGCGCTGCACGGCTTCGTTCCACTTGCCGATTTCCAGCAGATTCACGTCACGCCCGCCGTGGGCATCGCCCTCGCGCTCGATGGGGCGGCAGGGATAGGCCAGACCACCATCGGGCATCACGCGCGGGGCCAACATCGGATAGCAAGCGTAAGGATCGAAATTCCACAGCATCCGCAAATAAGCCATACTGCCCAGAATCGGCGCGCCCTGGCGCTTACGGGCGATCATCCGCTCGACGAAGTGCCGGTATTCCTCGGAGACAAGCAATTCGTAGCGCGGCCAGTTATTGACTGACTGCGGGGAGAACGAGAAGAGCGCCTTGTGCGCGACACACCAATCCAGCACGGTTTCCACCTGCGAGAGCGTCTCCGGTGTCACCACGCAATTGAGCACCAGGTGAAAACCGTCCGCTTTCTGGCGCTGTGCGACAATTGCCACGTTGTCGAGGATAGTTTGCGCCGTGCCAGGCTCCGCGCTGATCGTCTGATCCCACAACGCGGGACTGGTGGCATCCACACTCACCATGAGCCGGTCGATCAGTGGGAGCACGTCCATGCGCTCGCGGATCAACGCTGCGTTGGTCAGGATTGTCAGATGGCGGAAGCGCAGGTCGCGACGGGCGTAGGCCAGCAGCGCCGGGAGACGGGGGTAGAGCAGCGGCTCCCCGCCGGTGAAGATGAGGTGGCTCGTCCCCTGGCGGATAACGGCGAGCAAGCGCTTGGCGTCGTCCAGTGGCAGGGGAGTGGGTTGGAGCGCGTTGCGCCGCGCGCCGAAGTCTTCGCAGTAGACGCAGTTGAGGTTGCAGTGCGTCGTGACGCAATATGAAACCACCAACGGGCGCATCGGCGTCGCAGCGACGGCCATGCGCGCGAGGTTGGTGATGTAGTTTATCCAGGTATGGCTCATAGAAGGCAACTTTTCTATCAGCAGATTGAGCGGATTAAGCAGAATGTTCTGTTAAGCCCAAAAATCTGCCCCATTCGCGTGCAACCATAGGTTGCCATATGCTGACAAATAGAAAAAATCCACACCTATGCTATCGCTCTAGGTGTGGATATCCCGCGTCAAAGCGTTTCGCTAATCCAGCGGCTCGAAATCATCCTTGCTGGCGCCGCAATCGGGGCACGTCCAGTCGTCGGGCAAGTCCTCGAAGGCCGTTCCCGGCTCAATCCCGTTGTCGGGATCGCCCTCTTCAGGGTCGTACACGTAACCACACACGACACACTCGTATTTTTTCATGGCTATCCTCCTGTGAGATTCACTCGATGATGTACATCACTGGCGTCATTATATGCAGGTCATAACGCGCGTCAAGCTAGAACCCGCAAAGGCCACTCCCCCTGCTTGCTGGCGATATAGGCTTCGCGGTGACGAGCAAACGCAGCATCCAGTTGCGAGAGTGGGACCGAGCGCCCGTCCAGTAGCACCGGCGGATCGACGGCGCGCACTTTGGGCAGTGCGAACAAGTCAGGATGCGCAGGATCGCGGACGAAATCTACATCAAGGTGCAGCAGTGCCAACCACCGCTGGATGGCTGGCGCATCGGCAGCGCGGACGCGTTCGAACAACTCGACGTCGGTCCCGCTGAAATCGGCTTCCGCGATAACGCCGAGTTCCAATGCTGCACGCAGCGCCTCGGCCATAACGGCGTACCACCCCACTTCCTGCACCGAACACCAGCACACGTCGTCCAGGCGGATGAACTGCTCACCGAGCCAACGAGCGGCATCCAGGTCATCCACCACGATCCGGTCTTCCCAGACGCACAAATGCGCCAGCAAAGCGTGCGCGTCAGCCGCGGAGAACGTACCCACATCCACCGTCCCGTCGCGCAGAAAGTAATCGAGCCGATCGGCGCAGAGCTGTGGGAGCGGCTGTTCAAGCAACGCGAAGTTCTCCGCTTCGGAGACGTAGCGCCAGTCCAACCCATGCCGCGCGCAGATGGCGGGAATCTCGGAGCCTTCCAGCATTTCCTCGCGGTGCTCCTCGTGATACGTGTGGGCGTGGTTGGGGAAGACGAAGTCGATGACATGGGAAAATGCCGTGTGCGGGACGTCGTGAAGCAGACCGGCGGCCTGTTCGACCGGATCCGCACCGAGCAGGCGCAACAACGCTGCCACGCCCAGGCTATGGTCGAGCCGCGTCGTCGCGCGCTCCGGCTTGATGAAGGCGGTGATGCCGCCCTGGTAGATCGCGGTGAGCCGCTGTACCGCGTCGGCGTGGTACAAATCAACGAACAACGGCTCGGTAAAAGCCACGTCGCCGTAGACTGGGTCATGGATGGTAATCGGTGTCATTTTTTCTCCGTTATGGAGAGCCTAAAGGTTTTGAAAACCTTTAGGCTCTGGGCTGCGCCTATTCTACCCGCTAAATGGGATTCGTAAAACACAAAATACAAGGCTTTGTCATTCTCATGAGCCAAGAGGCTGCTGTATGTTATCTTGCCGCTAAAGCAGCTTTTTTTAAGGGGATTTTTGCGACAGGGCAGAACCCTGTCGCAAAAATCCCTCAATATCCCCGGCCTTTAGGCCGCATTTTGGACCGGAAGAAAGCTGAGGTGCATTACACCAAGAAAATGACAGACCTGCACAGAACAAATTTCAACTTGCCAAAATTTTGCCCTGTAGTATAATCTTCTCTGCACGCGGGCTTAGTTCAGCGGTAGAATGTCTCCTTGCCAAGGAGAAGGTCAAGGGTTCGAATCCCTTAGCCCGCTTGTTTCTTGGCGACGTAGCCAAGTGGTAAGGCAAGGGTCTGCAAAACCCCCATTCGTCGGTTCAAGTCCGACCGTCGCCTTTACCCAATCAACACCAGAAGCGGCGGGCATCTCAAGGTGATGCCCGTTTTTGTTCAGGTACGGGGCGGTGGCGAAATGGCAGACGCCGTGGACTTAAAATCCTCTGTCCTTACGGACGTGTGGGTTCGAATCCCACCCGCCCTACTTGATTAAAGGCCGTTTCAACGGATAAAATCGCCGCTGTTGTGCAGCCAGCGGCGATTTTACGTTATACGAGGAGATATGAACCCATCCTTCGCGTCACCTAAACCGCGCCCACTCACCGCGATCATCGTAGGAGCAGGACACCGCGCCCTGCTCTACGCCTCGTACGCACAGCAGCATCCCGATGAACTGCGCATTGTCGGTGTGGCGGACCTCAACCCGCTGCGACGCGCGATGGCTGCCGAGTTGTACGGGCTGTCGCCTGCGCAGTGCTTCGAGAGTGCCGAAGACGTCGCTGCCCGGCCGCAGTTTGCCGACGTGGTCATCAACGGCACGATGGATCATCAACACGTCCCTACCTCGCTGCCGCTATTGGCGGCGGGATACGATATGCTGCTGGAAAAGCCGTTTGCGACCTTCGAGGGGGAAATGTGGGACCTTGTGCGGGCGGCCAAGCAGTATCAGCGCAAGGTTATCATTTGCCACGTGCTGCGCTACACGCCGTTCTACGCCGCCATCCGCCAGCAGGTCGCGGACGGCGTCATCGGCGACGTCTTCAGCGTGCAG
The DNA here is from genome assembly GCA_046260035.1 of Anaerolineae bacterium. Taxonomy (GTDB): domain Bacteria; phylum Chloroflexota; class Anaerolineae; order B4-G1; family SLSP01; genus DSWT01. The sequence goes on along the minus strand of JBJYXQ010000342.1, from coordinate 6,369 downwards.
ACCCTCGAGCACGTCTCCTACCACCACATGGCCGTGGCCTTTATCCGCGGTAAGTGGGCGAAGCCCAGCATCAGCCACTCGTCGATGTTGATGGCGAAGTGCTGCCACGATCTCGACCTCATTGCGTGGATGAAAAGCGGCGTGCGCCCGCGCAGCGTCGCCAGCTTCGGCAGCAACTTCCAGTTCCGCCCCGAAAACGCACCAGCGGATGCGGGAACCCGCTGCTTGGTGGATTGCCCCATCGAAGCCGAATGTCTGTACTCGGCGCGCAAACATTACATCGACCACCCCGACCGGTGGAGTTTCTACGTGTGGGACAGCCTGGAACACATCGCCAATCCCACCATCGAGCAAAAGATTCACTCGCTGAAGACGCACAACCCCTACGGGCGCTGCGTGTGGAAGTGCGACATGGAAGTGGTGGACCACCAATCTCTCGTGGTCGAGTTTGCGGATGGGACGACGGCGACTCACAATATGATCGGCGGGACATCCAGACCGTCGCGTGCCATTCACCTTATCGGCACGCGCGGCGAAATCCAGGGCATTTTCGAGGATGGTCGCTTTGTCGTCCGCCATATCGACACACGACCAAGCCACGAATATACTGAAGAAGTGATCGATCTCACAGTAGGCGGTGACATGCACGGCGCGTTCGGTGGGCACGGCGGCGGCGATATGCGCCTGGTCGCCGACTTCCTGCGCGTGATCCGGGGCGAGCCGCCGTCAATCTCTACCACACCGCTCGAAGATTCCGTCGCCGGACACCTCATCGGCTTCAGCGCCGACCGGGCAATGGCCGAGCGCCGCGTGGTAGACCTGGCATTCGAGGTATAACTTATCGCCCCCTTGCTTCAAGGAGATTGCCAAATCCCCGCCGGCGATAGAACAACGAGGATAACAATGGAAAAACCGCTTATTTTGGTGACAAACGATGACGGTGTGGAATCCGCGGGCCTGTGGGCCGCAGTCGAAGCCGTCGCGCCGCTGGGAGATGTCATGGTCGTCGCGCCGGACCGCCAATGGTCAGCGGCAGGACGCTCGATGCCGCAAAACGTCACCGGGGCCGCGAGCAAGAGCCAACGCGACGTCGATGGCAAGACGGTGCAGGTCTACGGCATCGATGCGACGCCGGCCCTGTGCATCGTCCACGCGATCATGGAGTTCGCGCCGCGCCCACCGTCGCTCGTCGTCGCAGGCGTCAACTTCGGCGAAAACATCAGCACCGAGATCAGCATCTCCGGCACGGTAGGCGCGGCCCTAGAAGCCGCCGCTTTCGGAGTCCCGGCGCTCGCCGTCTCGCTGGAGATGGCGGTTGACGAACATCTCACGGGCGGTGAAGCAAAGGACTACAGCGCAACGCAGTATTTCACGGCGCTTTTCGCGCAGCGGTTGCTCGACCGTGCGCTACCCTACGATGTGAGCGTGCTCAACGTCAACGTGCCGGACAACGCCACGCCGGAAACGCCCTGGCGACTGACCCGCCTGTCGCGTCAGCGATATTTCGTACCCTTAGGGCCGGATCGCGCGAACGGCAATGGGCGTCCTGGCTACACGATACGTGCTAATCCAGACCAGGCAGAGCCGGATTCCGATGTATGGGCAATGCACGGCGCGCGCGTGGTCTCGGTAACACCACTTTCACTCGATATGACCTCCCGTGCGGATTTTGGCGCAATTGAAGAGCGGTTACGCTAGTCGCCGTCCGCTTGACAAATCTGCTCTTGCCCCGTAAACTTGACGATGGGTGAGAGATAATGCAACGCTACAGCGAAACCTTGCGCTTCCACGAGGGGCAACGCAGCCGGCACCCTACCCCAGAGGCTGCGGTCGTTGCTGCGCCACCAGGAACGCCGGAGGGCATCGGAGAGCAGTTGGTCATCCTGGTCGACCTCATCCCGCAACTGGCCCACCGCAGCCGCGAGTTACGCGTTTTGACCACCAGCACTTACTGGACCTCATCAGGTAGCGTCGTAGCCCGGCTGCGCCGCGCGCTCGCCGAGGCGAATCGCCACCTCGTATACGTCAATGCCGAAGCCCCACCCGGCTCGAAATGTTCAGGCAGCATCACCTGTGCGGTCTTTGCTGACAACGAGCTATTTCTCGGCCAGGTCGGAGCCGGATATGCCTTTGTTCACCATCCCGACGATCACGTGGAACTATTCCCACGCCGCGAAAGGCTGCTCACCCCTTTAGGAGCTTCGTTACCACCGGTCATTCACATTGGGTACACCCTGCTGGAAGATCAGACCACGCTTCTATTTGGCACAACCCCGGCAGTGGAATCACAGCCCCGCGAGCGGTGGAAAGGGGCACTGGCCGCCTTTGGCCCTGAAGAGATTGGTGAGGCTATCACGCAGACGATGGCCGAAGGTCAGGCGTCGGGCAGTTTCGTGATGGTGCATACATCAGCGATCACTCCGCCCCCGCCGCAACCCGAGCCACATCAAGGTCTGCGACTTTTCCGCAAGCACAACACGGCAGAGACACCGGTAACACCCGTCGAAGAACCTGCTGCTATCCCGGCAGAAACTGTCGCGCCGCCCGTCTTGGTCCCAGCCACGCCGCCAGCGACCGCAAAACCATCCCCTGAGGAAACGGAGGAGCCACAACCTGCTCCATTGCCGACGTTTTTGCAGAAGCGGCTTGAACGCCGGCGCCGGCGCGAAGAAGCTGCTCAAGCACAACCTACAGCGCCACGGCCACATTTGACGCTGCCAAAATTGAAGCTACCTCCCGTAGGCAAATGGCTCAAAGCGTTTTTCCTCACGTTACGCAAGAGACGTCAACAAAAGCGCACCTCGAGCTCACGGTCTACAGCGGCGCAACGTGCACGCTTGCGCCTCGCACTGCGCTCACTGCTCCCTGGAAAAGTCAAAGGGGTCAAACAAACCGCGCCTCCGGTCGCACCGACCGAAAAACCGACGGTGATGGGGGGACTTGCACTGGGACTGCTATTGCTGGTATTCTTTGTGACCATGACCATGTACTTCGAATCCGGAGGGCACGCCCGTGTGGAGGAGTATCTGGAAGAGGCGCGCGTGTTGCGGGAAAAGGCTTTCAGTAGCCAGAGTGCCGAGGATTGGAGAGCGTTGCTGGAGTTGAGTTCGCACATCGTCACCCTGGAACGCCAGAACGACGAAGCCCTCAAGCTGAAGAAGGAAGCGCAGAATGCCGTCGATGCGCTGGAAGTCGCTGCGGTACTCGACGCGCATTTGTTCCTCGATCTGGGGGTTGCGCCCGCGCCACGCCGCCTGCTCGTGGCCGGTTCGTGGATCTACATCCTCAATCCGACCGCCGATGAGGTGATCGGGTTGCCGCTGCAAGCAGATGGCCTTACGCTGCTGACCGATGTCCCCACGCCTATCCTCAAACGCGGTCAGACCTTCTATGGCGAAACCGTCAACCACCTCGTCGATTTTGCTTGGGTGGAGCCAGGCGGTAACTTCCCCGATGGGGCGCTCTTCATCTACAGCGACGGAGGCATTATCTACATCTACGAACCGGCGCTAGGTCCAGGGAGCATCACCCGGCAACGCCTGCAAGGCGAACTGGAGCCTGGGATGGTCACGGCCATGGGCGCCTTTGGGGAAAAGCTATACCTGGTTCATCGTCAGCAGAACCAAATCCTCACCTATCAGCCGGTCAATGGGATCTACGACACAGCGCGCGGATACTTCGCCGCAGAAATGGCGCCGCGCCTCTCTGAGGTTTTGGACATTGGGATCGATGGACGTGTCTACCTGCTGATGGGCGATGGCACGATCAACACCTATTTTGTGGGGACGGAAGATCGCTCATTCAAGATACAGAATATGCCCGACCCCAACGTCCACCCCCTGGTGTTGGCGGTGGAACCCCAGACCGACAGCGGCATGATCTACCTGGGCGATCCACAACAGGAACGCATCGTGGTCCTCGACAAGCGCGGCGATTTTAAACACCAGTTCCGGCTTTCAGGTGAGGCACTTAGGCAGTTGGAGGCGCTCGCCATCAGCGAAACGCCGCACGTTTTGTACCTGATCGGCGAAAATCGTCTCTACGCTGCGCCCATCCCCGATTTTGTGGCGCAGTAGGGCTTTCAGCGATCAACAATCAGCTTTTAGCAATTAGCCTTCAGCTATCAGCCGGAGTTGGCATCACTGCCAAATGTTCGATCGCATTCCACCGACGAGGCAGACTACCAGGGTCTTATCATTCTCCCGGTGTGATGCTTCTCAGGTTCCTACTGGCGCAAAATTCGGCCTAAAGGCCGGGGATACGAGAATGATTAAGCTCTGGCCAGCCTACCAGACTAGGTGACGAAAGACTAATGGAGGGTCTATGGCACAACCGGAAACACTACGTACGTTCATTGCTATCCCACTGTCTCCCCCAGTCATTGCCAAACTAGGCGATGTGCAGCGCGCGCTACGGCGCACGTGTCCTGAACGAGCCGTATCGTGGGTCAAGCCGGAGAACATCCACCTGACATTGTTTTTCCTCGGCGACATTCTTCCGGAGCGCCAGGCTCCTGTCGAAGCGGCACTGAGCGTTGTAGCACGCAACGTGCGGCCTTTCACGTTCAGCGTGCAAGGGGCGGGCGCGTTCCCCAATCTCAACCGCCCACGGGTGATCTGGGTAGGAATGGAAGAACCAAGCGGGCAATTGGCGTTACTGCACCGCGCGGTGAACGAAGCTATGGAAAACGTCGGCTTTCAGCCCGAAAACCGGCCCTTTTCTCCACATTTGACGCTGGGGCGCATCCGCAGACGCATCTCGCGTGAGGATGCTCATGCGGTGGGAGACGCACTCCAGCAGATCGAAGTAGGGCATCTGGGCGATGTAACGGTGGGAGAACTCATCTTCTTCCGCAGTGTGCTTAAGTCCTCGGGGGCGGAGTATACGTCGTTGGCAAAGTTTACCATTGAAAACTAGAAATCAGAAAAGGAGTTGAAGCGTATGGCCAGTGTAAAGGATACGGTGCTCAATTATATTCGGACGGAGGTCGTCCCGAGTAAATCGGTCGAATACAATACCCGGCTGATTACAAACGGCTGGGTCAATTCCCTGGAAATGGTCGCGGTCAAAAGCTACCTAGAGGCTCACTACAGGATACAAATCCCCGACAGGTTGGCCACTCGCGAGGCGTTTGATTCGGTCGATAACATTGTAAGCCTGTTGGGCAGGCTGGGCGTTCGTTAGCACGACCCGGCTCAAGCCCACCGCTCTCTCACCTCTGGAGGCAGAGCGCTGAAGCAACAACGCGCGCAGGCGTGCCCCGACTGGCAGCGCCCGGTGGCCGCTCCAATCCTGAACCGCGACGACGTACACGTGTGGCGCGTCCCGCTTGACGCGTCACGGGATGTCGTCGCGGACCTAGCTGATCTCCTATCCGATGAGGAAACCGCCAGGGTTGAACGGATGCTCTGCGAGGAGGCTGTCCGGCGTTTTGTCGTGTCGCACGGCGCCCTGCGGAAAATCCTAGGGCACTATGTGAACGAAAGGCCGGAGCAACTTCGCCTCGTCACAAATGCACAAGGAAAGCCTCACCTCGCCTCCACTGACGGTGCTCCGACCGTCCGCTTTAGCCTATCGCACAGCAGCGAATTTGCCCTGTGCGCCGTGACAAAGGGCCGCGTCGTGGGCGTCGATATCGAGCAGATTCGCCCGATATCAGCCTGGCGTCAGATAACCGAACGCTACTTTTCCAGGCAAGAGCGCGAGGTCCTGCAGGACGTGTCCCCAGACCGAGCCCTTGAAGCATTTTTCCAGGGCTGGACGCGCAAGGAGGCCTATAGCAAGGCATTGGGCGAGGGCGTGTCCCGGCGTTGGACGCAATTCACTGTCTCCCTGACACCAGGCGCGGTTGTGGAGTTGCCGGGCGCCGGGACAAAAGCGGAGAACGGCGATCGGTTCACGCTCCGCCCACTGGAACCGGGGGCTGGGTACGTCGCCGCCGTCGCCGCGCAAGGTACAGGTTGGCATCTGCGTTGCTGGCATTGGTCTTGGGCCGAGGATGGCGCAGCAAGGACGGGGAACGCTCCCACCGATTGATTTCAGAAAGGAGATGATGTGACTTCTACAGAATCTAAAACACCTCAGTATTCTGAACTTGTTATTATCATCTCTATGATGATGGCATTAACGGCGCTATCCATTGACACGATGTTGCCGGCTCTGGCCCAAATCGGCACCGATTTGGGGGCAAACAACGCAAACGATCGTCAACTTGTCGTTTCGCTCATTTTCCTTGGTCAGGCAGTGGGACAGTTGTTTTTCGGTCCCCTATCCGACAAAACTGGGCGCAAGCCCGCGATCTATGCCGGATATGTTGTGTTTATTGTCGGATCGCTGGTTGCCCTATTTTCGATCAACTTCCCCATGATG
>JBJYXQ010000341.1:0-7747 GCA_046260035.1 Anaerolineae bacterium | reverse complement strand
GTGGTGATATGCGTCAAGCTACAGAGCAGTTCCAGCGTGCGCTGCGGGTCAATCGTCAGATCGGGAATTGGCACCTTATTCCGCTGGCGGCAAGTCATCTAGCGCAAGTGTTGCAAGTTCAGGGGAAGTTAAAGCAGGCAGCCGAAACCTATCGCCAGGCAATCCAATATACGGAAGAAGCCGACGCGCCTCCCTCACAATTGTCGGGTATTGCGCATACTGGGCTGGGGCACATCCTCTATGAGTTCAACGATTTGGCTGCCGCAGAAGCGTGCTTGCAGCGGGGCATAGCACTGGCGCAACCATGGACACACTGGGAGACCCTGGCCTCCGGCACGCTGGGGCTGAGCCAGGTTCTGGCTGCGCGGGGCGATTGGACACAAGCGCACGCGCTCCTGCAAGACCTGGAAACGCGCATCGCAGCATCGCATGCGCCATGGGGGCGAACGCGACTTCAGGCGCAGCGTGCGTGGCTGTCGGCAAGGCAGAATGACCTGAATACCGTTAAGGCCTGGATGCAACAGACGGATCTGCGGGCTGACAGCGACCTTGTCTATTTGCGCGAAAGCGAATTCATCATCCTTGCCCAGGCTTACATTGTCGTTGGAGAGCCCCAGCAAGCCACGCGCCTGCTCGAGCGCCTGTGCGCGGCTACTGTTCAGAACGGCTACACCGGTCGTGCCATTGAGTGTCTGGCGCTGTTGGCGTTGGCGCAATCCGTACAATCGCAGCCGCAGGCAGCCCTTTCGACGCTTCAGCGCGCACTTGTCCTCGCTACGCCGGAAGGCTACATCCGTCTTTTTGTGGATATGGGGCAGCCGATGCAGACATTGCTGCGACGACTCAACACCAATTCCTCTGATTTAAATACTTACGTGGAAAGCCTGTTAGCAGCTTTTTCTCGCACGCAACCTGGCATTGCCCCAAAGCCCACAACCTATACCCCACAACCTCTGATCGAACCCCTCAGCGAACGCGAGCTGGAACTGCTGCATCTTATCGCTACGGGGATGACGAACCGCGCGATCGCCAAAAAGCTGGTTGTGTCTGTCAATACCGTCAAAACGCACGCGCACAATATCTACAGCAAACTAGGCGTGGGCAACCGCACCGAGGCGGTGGCCAAAGCGCGGGCGCTAGACTTGATATAGAGAATATGTCTATCTCTTACCAATTTGTGATCGAACCATCCGGGCGGTACAGCATAGGGATGGGTGCATCTTTCTCCGTGATCTCGCCGACCAGCTCCGCCTCTTCGGGATCGAAATCCACGCCTAAACCAGGGCGGTCCACTGGCCAAAGTTTTCCGTCGTGGAAATTGGCGGCCTTCGTCAAGTGCGCGGGCAACTCATATGCGCCACCGGCCAGCTCCATTACCACTGGTATGGGTTGTGAGGCAAATACGTGCACCAGTGCTGCCACGCTAATGTGCCCGGTGAAGTGCGGGATCATCCCGATGTAGTGCGTCTCGCACAGCGCAGCGATCTTCACCATCTCTGTGATGCCACCTACGTTAGGCAGCGTGACGCGCGTGTAGTCGATGAGATGGTTTTCGATCAGTTCGTTGACATCCCAGCGGTCGCCGAATTGTTCCCCCACGGCCACAGGGACTTTGGTCTGCTGGCGGAAGGCCGCCAGCACCGTTGGGTTCTCGCTGCGCAGTGGGTCCTCGCAGAAAAGCGGGTTCAGGGGTTCCAACAGGTTGGCTAGCCGTACTGCGTCGGCTAGATCAAAGCGTGTGTGAAAGTCAATGGCCCAGTCCCCATCGCCGACTGCTGCGCTGACGATTTGGCTTTGTCCGTAGGCTCGGTTGACCTGCTGGCGCGCATTGAACGGCCCTGGCCCATCCCCCGCACCGATGCGGAAAGCGCGGAATCCTGCGTCAATACAGGCTTTGGCCTTTTCGGCCAGCGTGCCGGGATGACGGAAACCGGTGGCGTAACATTCCATGTAATCGCGGGTAAGACCGCCCAATAGATCGTAGACAGGCGTGTTGAGTACTTTGCCTTTGATGTCCCAAAGCGCCAAGTCGAGCGCGCCGAGGGCGTGCAGTTTCTCGCGTCCAGCGGGGTAGAACCAGCCGCGATACATCATCTGCCAGAGATGGTGGCTTCGACGCGGGTCCTCGCCAATGAGCATCTGCGCACACTGCGCCAGCGTGTCAGGCGTGCCGCCTTCTCCGATGCCGACGACACCGGTGTCGGTTTCTACGGTGACGACGTAGTTGCTTTGATTAAACGTGCGGTTGAGTCTTTGAGGCTTATATATGCGAATACGTGTGATTTTCATATTCCGTCCTTTACAGTTGGAGATGGGGATATTATAGTCCTATTTCCGGGCGGACGAAAATCGATGGCGCTCGCAGATATGTCCGGGAGCGTTTTTTATCACCCAAAAGGATGAGCCGTTCATCCTCCTCAATCATCCCCCTGAATCATTCCTCCGAATGATGACTTTCGCGTGTGAGTCTGGCATACTATACGCATAATTCACGATGAGAAGGAAACGGCGATGAGAGAACCCGAAACATATTGTATCCGCGTTGAGGGACATCTAGGCGACGAGTGGTCGGAGTGGTTCGGCGGGATGGCGTTGGCGCAGATGCCGGATGGCACAACCACGCTGACCGGCCCGGTTGAGGATCAGTCCGCACTCCACGGGGTGCTCCTCAAGCTCCACAATATGGGCGTTGCTCTCATTGCCTGTGACCGTGTATGCGATCCTACAGAGGATAATACCTCATCACAAACGATTAAATCCATTGAGGAGGGATAATCATGAATCAGAACAAAGGAACCGTTACGTTGATTTTGAAAGCCGTTGCATTGGGGATGGGGACTGCCACAGTCGTGCTGGGCATCTTGAGCGCCATCACGCCGGCAACGGGTGTGACGCTGCTGGGCATCGGGCTGTTTGCCCTGGCACTGGCTGCGCTTCAGGGACAGGAAAAGGCGCAATAGGGGAGGACGAGATGAAGAACGATCAACTGACCTTCTGGAGCATCACGCTCAAAACGGCTGTGGTTCACACCGTCACCTATTTTCTGGTGGGGATGTTGGCCTTTTTTGTCATCGATTACAGCACACAATATGCGGAAACCAGCCTACGTCTGTTGATGCGCCAGACGACGGAGCCACTTGTGATTGCAGGACCGCTGTTTCAGCCTATCCGTGGGGCGTTGTTCGGTATCGCGTTCTATTTGCTGCGCGAGACATTCTTCAACAAGAAGAACGGTTGGCTGATTGCGTGGGCTGTCCTGCTCATCATTGGTATCCTCACACCATTTGGACCGGCGCCGGGTTCCATCGAAGGACTGATCTTTACGACGCTGCCGTTATCTGCCCACCTGACGGGACAAATAGAGATTTATGCACAATCCTTCTTACTGTCCGTCGTCACCTTCTACTGGATCAATCACCCGGAGAAAAAGTGGCTCAGCTGGGTGCTGGGTATCGTTTTCTTCCTGGCGCTGCTTTTCCCGACGATGGGGTTGCTATTCGGGTAAAGGGTTTGCAGAGCGCGAAACGTGATGGGTAAGGAAGGTTGCTCATCACGTTTCCGTTTCTTCCATCTCGAAAATCGGAGGAGAAATGGAAAACACATCACAAACTCATCCTCACATCATTCGCAATATCGTGATTTTCATGGTTTTGGTCATCGCTCTTGGCTGGCTGGGTTGGCTTGTCGGTGCAATAGGGGATTCAGCAGAAAGCCGGGACCTCGGATCACTGGTCTTTGTCGTCAGCCCCCTTGTCGCTTGCGTCGCGCTGCGGCTTTTCGGCGGAGATGGCTGGCAAGACCTGGGCCTCAAGCCCCGATTCAAGGGGAATGGCCTGGGCTACGCGCTCAGCGTGCTGGTCTATCCGGTGACGGTGGGACTAGTTTTGCTTGTCGGTGCGATGTTCGGGGGCATTACGTTTGACTTCAGCGGCGACAAAGCTGCCGCCTTCGTTCCGGCGCTGCTGGGGGCGCTGGCGTTCAACTTTGTCAGGAATATATTCGAGGAATTTGGCTGGCGTGGTTATCTGACACCCAAGCTGGCGAAATTGACGCTGCCCCACGTCACGCCACACCTCATCACCGGCGCAATCTGGGGTATCTGGCACCTACCTTACTATTTGGGCCTGCTGAATGCGTCAGAAATCCAGCTCTATACATCCCAAAACCTGGCGATATTCATCCTGTTTACCATCCTGGGTCTCATCGCCGCGAGCATTGCTTTTGGCGAAATCCGCCTGTTGACCGGCTCAGTGTGGCCCGCCGTGTTGATGCACGCTGTGAGCAACGCCATCATCCTCACCTTATTGACCGGCGGCTATGCGCGCATACAGCCAGCGACCGAGCTTCTGTTTACACCAGGGATGCATAGCATTCTGAGCATGGTCATCATCGTTGTCATTGGATGGTGGATGTATCGTCGGCGCGTTCAGTAAATTGCCCCAGCCGGCAATCTGGATATAATGCACGGCGTGGCTGATCCTGAAGATCGTGATCAGAGACTTTAATCTATTTTCGAAAGGAGCGCTATGGAAACTCGTGAGCAGGTCATCGAATTCATCAAGGAAGTCAAGTTTGCGTATTTGGCAACACAGGGGACGGATAACGCACCGCGTGTACGCCCCCTGGCTGCAAGTACCGTGTTTGGGGATGCAGTCTATTTCTTCACCTTCCGGATAACACGGAAAGTAGCCGAACTCGCCGCGCATCCCCAGGCTGAACTGGTGTGGGCCAGACTGGCGGACAACGCGCAAGTGCGGATGCGCGGGACGGTCGCATTGGAGGAAGACGCCGAAGTTCAAGTGCGCTTCAAGGCCGAGAACCCGATGGTGGCGAAGATGCTGCCGCCCGGTGCGGAGGCATTGTTCACACTGTACAAACTCGAGCCGGACGTGGTCGAAGCGGTGGTCGGGTTGAAACCATACACCCAAGTAGCATGGTAAATAACCAAATACGTGCTGCGTGACACTGCCTGCCCGCGTCGTCACGCATTCTGAATGACAGAACCGCCGACACAATGTTCGGCGGTTTTGCATTGTGCTTTGGCTAGCGGTTTACGGAAGTCGAGCGGACATTGCCGTTAACTGTTTATCCACCCACTCTCGAACGTTGATGCCTTGCTCCGCTGCGTGCGCTAGCAACTCCTTGTGCCGCCAGCCCCATTGGTAGAGACTGGCGGGTGGCATCAATGTGAGGTTAAACCACAAGCACGCGGCGAGCCATTGCCTGACCGGTGTGTGATCCTCTCCCAGATAGGCGTAGACGCGCAGGATTTCGTTCTTGGGATCGAAACCCAAATCCACGTGGCCCAAATCCAGCAGGAGGAACTGCATCGGTACGCCTTGCAGCCAGCGATCGAGGCCCAACGCGTAGCCGAAGAGCGCGCGCCCCAGGCGCAGGCCTTCAGCGTGGTGTTGCCGCGTGGGCATATCCCATGCCAACGTGCCGATGCCGTGAATCCACCGCTCGATGCGCCGGAAAGTGCTGTGATGACAATCGGATAACTCGGAAACGCAGTCGGCGATATGCCCCGCGATAGTATAGAGTGCTTGCTTTTTAGGATCGGCAATGGCAGCGAGGTTTTCCTTGTATTCGCGCCGGTAGTTGGGGTAAATGGGGGGTAAGTCGGCCAATGCCGCGATCTGCACATCGAGTTGTTTCCCCGCTTCGCCCTCGTCGAAGCATGTATGAAAGACGGCCTTGCGGTCGTCGCTATGCTTGGCGAAGAACTCAAAGGGAAGCAGCATGCGTTTGATGAGGAGTTTCTGCACATCTGTCAGTACATCTACCGGACCCAGCCAGTCGTAAGCGCGACGGATGAAACCTCCGGCATAAGGATACTGCGCGTAGGAAGTGTCTGCCGCTACGCCGTCCAGATAACTCTGAAGCACAGTCTCGATAACGCGCATGCTTTCGACTTGACCTGGCTGTGTTCCTCTTGTCCCACTGCTCATCCAGCAACCGGGATGAAAAGCGGGTTGCGGCAGTTGCCCTGTGCCAATCGCGTTGAGGATTTCGTCTACGGTGACCGGGAAGCCGTTGTCGCACGGTACCAGGCTGGCGATGTGCGCGCGAATGGCGCGGGTTGCGTCATCCAGTGGGCCAAGGTCAGCCTGCATCCGGTTAATGGCGCGGATTTCATCCGTCCATTGATCTTCGGTGGTGTATGTGAATCCCCATAGCGAGTATTGCATCATCACGTTGCCGTTGGTATCGGCAGAGTAGGCCAAATAAGGGTCTGACGAATCCAGGATAGCCAGGTCCGTTTGTCCGGTATACGTTTTCTCAAAGCCGATCGGAACGTCGGCGTAAGGTGCAAAAGCGCCGGCTTGCGGATGCAAATTTTGGGTCATTGTAGAAACTCCTTGAGGATTAACTACTCCCTCTGAAGTGAGGCGAATGATTGCCGGTGGCCAATCAGCCACACTAGCCCTGCCCCGATCACGAACAGGCCCATATTCATCGCGAAGGGTAGGGAGCGGTCGATCGCGGAGAGTTGTCCGGCAATCCATCCAAAAGGCGAGGTAACCGCGATCAAAATCACATACACTATGGCGCTGATGCGCGCGCGCTCGTGTGAATCCATCGCCATGGCCAGCAACGATTCAAGCATGGGGTTGACTAAGGCCGCGCCGACACCCTCGAGCGCCACGCTGATTACCATTAAGGGCACCATCCGTGGCGGCATAAAGACGAGCAATACTTGGCTGACGAAGTAGGTCGTGTACCCAATCCACAAAGGCAGGCGAAAGTGACGCATGTTCGTCAGCCGCGGGCCGATCAGGAAGAAACACAGGGCGATGATGATTGAGCGCAACATCGCGTAGATAGAGATTTGCGACTCGGCGAAGCCAAGTTTGGTGGTAAACAGCACGCCCCAAAAGCTGCCGTTGACGGTGAAAAAAATCTGGGCGATCACCATCAGGGATAGTGCAGCCAGGATGGGTTTGGAGTGCAAGATCTGACCAAAGACGCTGCGATACTCGCCAAGCATGCTGAACAGAGCACGGTACCGGCTCTCTTCGATGCGCTGCTGTCCACGTGTCGTTTCATGCGAAAAAAGGTAGAGCACCACAGCCTTGGCTGTGAGCATCACACAACCAAAGATCAATAACCCACGCATTGCCGGCATCAGGCCAAAGCGTCCCACAAACCACCCGCCTAATGGTGTGAAGAAAGAGGCGCAAATCCCGAAGAGCGTAATCCAGGTCCAGATATGGACCACGTGTCGTTCTTCGGCATCCTCGACCATCAGACAAGTCCAGGCTGTATGTGAGATGCGGTACAGGCCGTTCAACATCGCCGCGGCAAGAAAATATCGTATGTCCTGCGCCGCGGCCCAGATCACGCAGGGCACGCTCCACGAGACCAGGTCGGCTATGAACAGACTCAGCCGGCGGCCATATTTGTCGACAATCACACCGCTGAACAGAGCGCCGAGAATCTGGAATGCTAGTCCTACACTGGCGATGGTGCCAATCCCCTGGTCCGTGACGCCCAGGGCCAACATGTAGACCGAAAAAAACGGCGCAAACAGATTGAAGGGAATGCCGAACATCAGCTCGGTGAGCACGGTGATGCGCGGGTTACCTCTAAGCTCGCGCAAGCTTCGGAAGAGAGTGTGATTCGCGATAGCTGTCAATGATCCTCCAAGAAATTGCCGGATGGCTCCAGGCCGGATTTCTCCGGTGCCGGATTGCCAACCATGATTTCAACGCACTATACCGCAAACCCAGGAATTTGCACTGCC
>JBJYXQ010000340.1:4387-6926 GCA_046260035.1 Anaerolineae bacterium | reverse complement strand
TGGAGAACGTGCAGCGCAACATCGAACGCCTGGGGGAATTAGGGCTGCAAGTCCATATCACCGAGCTGGATATTCGTCTGCCGGACCAAGCTTCCGACGATCTTTTCCAGACGCAGGCCGAGATGTACCGCGACTATCTTGAGGTCTGCCTTGCCGCCGAAAATTGTACTGCCTTCGTGATGTGGGGGTTTACCGATCGCTATTCGTGGATTCCGGATTTCAAACCCGGCTTCGATCACGCCCTTATCTTCGATAGGGCCTACCGGCCCAAACCTGCGTATTTTGCACTCCGTGATGCGCTTAACGTTCCTTGAGATCGGAGAGCTGTGCCGCGATTGCAACTGAATTTCCCGAAATACGTAGCTAAATTAGAGTTTTCCATCTGTTAAGCCAGTCTGAAAGGAGAAAATCACAATGCAGAACTTAAGACCTAAAGCGAGAAACATCTCCGGTGTCGTCATTGCCGTGGTCGTCGTCATCGGTGTTATCCTGCTCTTCAGCTTTGGTAGCCAATTCTTCTACTTCTTCAAGAAAGTGGATGCTCAGGAAATCGGCATCCAGTTTTCCAGTGGGCGTGTCAAGGATGTCGTTGGCCCTGGCGTGTACAGTGACTTTGGCCTCTATGTCAGTATGGTCAAGGTTTCCAGCCAGGCAATTCCCTTCTCAGTAGAGGATGCCGAAATCATCACGAAGGACAAACAACGCATGGGGGCGATTGTCAGCGGTGACATTTTCCGTCCTGGCGAGACAGAGAAGGATATCCTGCGTGCAAATTGGTCCAAATATCGCGGCCTTTATACCGACGATGTGGCCCTCGTCGCCAAGGTGCAGGATTTCGCCAAGCAGGCGATGAAGGTGTGCGTTGGCGGCAACACGTTCGATAACAACACCATTGGCAGTGCCCGCGACGAACTACGCGCCTGTATCGACACTGAGCTAAATGGTCTGGCAGAGTCGGTTGGCCTGGTTATCCGCAACGTTGTCGTGCCGGACATTATCCTTTCGACGGAAGCTCAGGCAGGGTTGGACGCTATCGTACAAAGCCGCCTGGAAACCGAAAAAGCTGCTCAAGACGAGTTGAAGGCCATCGCGCAAGCCGATGCTGAGCAAGCTCGCGTCGAGGGCGAGATCCGCGTAGAGCAGGCGAAAATCCAAGAAACGACGCGCCAACAGACCACGTTGGCTGAGCTTGAACGCCAACGCGTCGCAGCGCAGCTCGCCGTCATCGAGGCAGAGCGTGCCAATACATTGGCCAAGCTTGAGACGGAGCGCCAACAAATCGAAGCCACCAAGGCCAACGAAATTCTAGCAGCGGAGCGCAACTTGCAAATCCGCGGGCTGGAGGCCGACGCGATGGAAGCCGCTGCGCGTGGAGACGTCGCTTTGCGCAAGGCACTGGCGCTGCTCTACGCAGAACATCCGGAATTCCAACTCGTGACGATCGCCGAGGCTAACGCCGCTGCTTTATCCGCAACCGATAAGATCATTTTCACGGTTGAGGGAAGCGCGCCGACCATCGTCTTGCCTGGCCCTGGCATCACGCCTACGGTGGATGTGATGCAACAGCAGTCGGAGACGCAACCAGAATAAATGCCCGATCCGTTGTTTGACCATGTCCGCGCGCTCGACGAGTGTAACCAGCGCGGTGGGCGGATGCTCTCGCTGATCGATCTTGTCGATGCGGGGACGATGGATTTGCCTTTAGCGGCATACCTAGCAGCAGCGATGCGTCACGGCGCATCGCTGCTGGTGGGGGCACGGCCTGGTGGCGCGGGCAAAACCGCGGTGATGGCTGCGCTGCTCAACTTCTTGCCCAATGCGATGATGCTCCAGGCAGTGGGAAGCCGTGCAGTGTTGGATATGGCCACACAAGATCCTGCTCCTGGTGCGACCTGCTATCTGGCGCACGAAATCGGTGCCGGCTTTTACTATGCTTACCTTTGGGGTGACGAGGCACGCGATTTCTTTGCGCTCACGGCACTCGGGCATACTATCGCCACAAACCTGCACGCCGACACGCTAGAGGAAACCTACGATCAGCTTTGTCTTGAAAATGGCGTCGCGCCGGCACACCTGGCTGCGGTCACGCTCAAGGTCTACCTGCGTGTCGACCGCTCCGACCGGCTTGCTTTCAAGCGACGTGTGAGCCATGTTTACGAAAGCGATGGTGTTGAAGACTGCCTGCTTTGGCGTCGAAATCGCCATGGTACGTTTGAACGCCAGGATGTTGAGAGCGCGGTCGTTTCCCCGGTGGAAGAGAACGCTTACGTCAGATTCCTCACCGCGCTACGCCGCCGTGATGTCCGGCACATCGAGGATGTGCGCCGGGCGTTGTTGGAGTTCTGATGGCATTTTACGCCGAATTTGCCGAACATTACGAGGCCATCTTTCCATTCAGCGAAACGGTTTATGCGTTGCTGCGCCGTTACATTTTGCCGGAACACCGGCGTTGCCTGGACGTGGGCTGCGGCACCGGTCACTACTCTGGGAGGCTGGCAGCGGATGGTTTTGACGTGGTCGGCATCGACCTGGATGCGGC
>JBJYXQ010000340.1:0-4287 GCA_046260035.1 Anaerolineae bacterium | reverse complement strand
CTCACGCAAGAGCAATTCGCAAAGTTCCTCGATGCTGCCAAGCGCGTGCTTAAGCCCGGTTCGCCGTGGATTCTCCAAGTGATGAACTGGGATTATGTGCTTGGGCGGGATTCTTTTACTTTTCCCACCATCGAAACTCCGCAGGATCTGACTTTTCACCGTGAGTACCGGGCGATCTCCGAAACGCAGGTAACGTTCCATACGCGCTTGCAATCCGGCCCACACATCATCTTTGAGGATGAAGTGCCGCTGTATCCGCTGCGATCGCCAGAAATCGCGCGGTTGCATCGGGAACGTGGGTTCACACCAGTTGATCACTTTGGCAGTTATGCCAGTGCGCCCTTTGATCCAGCGGCGTTCTCGGCCAATATTTTCATCTATCGTAGCTAAGACTGCAATAGCCTCAGCATACACTGGCAGGATTGGATAATGTGTTTAACGCAGATACTTGCTAAACAAGGCATATCGTGAGACTTTTGTAGTCTGTTCTGGACGCTGAAATGGACCTACACATTACCGAAATCACCGATCCCGACGACGCCCTGCTGCTCCCCTGGCTGGACTTGTACGAGACAGCCTTCCCGCCTTCTGAACGGATGCTTGTTTCGTTCTACCTTTGTCTTTTGCGGGAGAAGCGCGATGGGTTGCACCAACATCATCACTTGCTGTCGGTGCAACGCGAGGGCGTTTTCGTGGGACTGGCGCACTACGTCGTAGTTGCAGAACATCACCTCGCCTGGCTGTGGATGTTCGCCGTGACGCCGGAAGCGCGCAATCAGGGTGTCGGTGCGGCGATATATGGGGAAGTTGTGCAGCGGTTGCCCGCGGGGACCGTCGCGATGCTTATCGAAGTGGAACGCCCCGACCTGGCGCACACCGAGGTCGAACGTGCGTTAGCCGAACGGCGCATCGCGTTTTACCGCCGACAGGGCGCGTTGCTCCTCGAAGGCGTGCACTATGTCCAGTCGGTCGGGCCGCACCAGCCACCGTTGCCGATGCACGTGATGCTCCATCCCTTGCACCCTCTGGATGCGGACGCGGCGTTTGCGCTGGCCTGTGCCGTCCTCGATGATGCCATCACTCAGACCGGCACGCTCTCCCTGCGCTAGCTTTCTTCCCAACTGGCGATATAGGCTGTCAGCGCATCGGGTTTCGCGATGTCAGGCTCGTGTACCACCCACGTGCCGTGCAGACCCAGTTCCTCGGCGGCGAGTGCAAAGTGACACATTGCGATCCCCATGTCGATGCGTTGCATATCGGCGATATCCAGCAGCATGGCGTTGCGTTTGGCATATCCCGGCGTTCGTTGTAAGAAGAGATGCCAGGACGTTCCAGCTTTGACGATGCGCCATGGTTGTTTATTCGATGCCGATGGTCCGATCCGCACCATTTCTAGAACCGTAGCGAAGGGGCCAGCAGTGTCCCGGTCAAGTGGTACATCAAACGTACCATCGAAAAACAGATTTCCCCACGGCAAACGGTGATCGGCGTTGGCTTGCTGGCGGATCAGCGATTCCAGAATGCGCCGTTTGGCAGCGCAGTACCCCGTTGCTATGACTGCGGGCAACAACTCGCCTTCGCGTAGCGCCAGTTTGGCGGCGAAGCGACTTTTCGCGAATGTGCCGCCGAGCCAGCACGTTCCCAGACCCAGGCTCGTGGCGTAGAGGATCGCGTGCTCCATCACGTAACCGAAATCTTCCTGGTTCAACTTGCCCGTTGGGATCGCACCGAGGATAAATCCAGTCGCGTTCTTGATAAAGCCATATGTGCTTAACCCCTTGAGTGCCTGCCGGTCTTCGTCAGTCGCTGCGATAAGCAGCAAGCGTACGTGCGTTCCCATAGGCCCAACCGCGTGCACCTCCATGAAATCCGTCAACTGTCGCTGTACCGATGACTCGATGGGTGTCTCCTGATACGTGCGACATGAATACCGTGTTTGAATGGCCTCAATAGCCGATTGCCCGTTTAGCATCTTTCCTCCTCGTTTGTTCCACAAGATGGTATAATGGAAGTGCTCACGCGCCAGCATCACACTTGTGGAGGGCCAGCTTGAACACGAACGACACCGTCTACACTAGTGCCAATTACGCTACAGATTATAGGCCAGAACAGTCGATCTACCAGGACGATACCCGTATTTTCCATCAACCCGGGTTTGCCTACGATAGCGTTGCTGCTGTGACGCGCGCCAGCTTTGCTGATGGGGTGCTGACTGCACATGTTACGCTGGGTTCCGGCGCGTCCGCACGGCTCACCGTCACCATTATTGCGGACGGCATTCTCCGCCTCAGGTTTTGGCCTGCCGCTGTTATCGCCGATTTTGAAGAGACGAGTGAGATGCTTGTCCCCCTCAAGGTGAAACCGCCTCTTGGGACGTTCACAGAACAAAACGATGCCTACATCCTTACTGTGGGTGACTATGCCTTGTGGTTGCACAAAGATCCTTTTGAGATAGAGATTCTGCGCGATGGCGCGCGCATCTTCGAACTGGAAACTGAGAAACTGGCTGGGGAGCACGTCACGCCACCGCTTGGCTTCCGTTTGCCGCGCGGCGAAGCCTATGTCAGTTGGCGGATGCAGAACGATGAGCGTTTCTTTGGCCTGGGCGAGAAGTGGAACAAGGTTGAAAAGACATCCACGCGCGCCACGATTTGGGCCGCCGATACCTGCGGCAGCAACACGACTGACATGAGCTATAAGTCGCTGCCATTGCTCTTTTCCACCAAAGGGTGGGGGGTGTTGCTGCACACCGGCTATCGTTCTTTCTGGGAAGTCGGGACATTCTCGTACACGTCCGCTTCCGCGTTGGTCGAGGATCACAAACTCGATCTGTTCCTCTTCCTGGCTCCAACGCTCAAGGCCTTGATCGGTCTGTATACCGATCTTACCGGAAAACCGCAGATGCCGCCGCGCTGGGCGTTGGGTATTTGGATGAGCCGTTGCCAGTACGAGAACCGTTCGCAAGTGGAGGCCGTGTTATCTCGCCTGCGCGCAGAAGAAATCCCTTGTGATGTTGTTCATCTGGATCCGCAGTGGATGCAGACGCACTACTATTTCAAAATCGGTGTGGATGCCTGTGATTTTGAGTGGGACACCGAGGATTGGCCCAATCACCGGCAGATGCTTCAACAGTGGCGCGCCGATGGCTTCGATGTGTGCTTCTGGGTGAATCCGTACATCCCCGAAGGCACGGCGATTTACGAAGAGGCAAAGGCTAAAGATTACCTACTCAAGACTGCCGCTGGTGCGGTCGCCCGTTTGGAGCACGGTGAGCCGGTGGGTACGGTGGACTTCACCAATCCGGCGGCGAAGGCGTGGTGGAAGAACCACCTCAAAGCGCTGGTTGATGATGGCGCATCGGTCTTCAAGCCCGACTACGGCGATCGTGTGGCAGAAGAAGCCGTCTTCGCCAACGGCAAGACCGGCAAAGAGATGCACAACCGCTTTATGTTTCTCTACACCGAGGCAGCGTTTGAGGCGGTGAAGGAGACGCGCAGTGAGAACGTTGTCTGGCGGCGGTCTGGCTACATCGGCAGCCAGCGCTATCCCGGCACGTGGGCCGGCGACACACAGGTGACGTGGCAGGGGATGCGCGGTGCGTTGCGCGGCGGGCTGTCGGCGGGCTTCGGCGGTGAAGCGTTTTGGAGCCACGATATTGGTGGTTTCGTTGGTCCCAAGCCCGATCCGGAACTGTATATCCGTTGGGCGCAATTTGGCCTGCTATCACCGTTCAGCCGTTTCCACGGGACCACGCCCCGTGAACCGTGGGAATACGGCGACGAAGCCCTCGACATTGTCCGGCATTACGCTCAACTACGTTATGCGCTGATGCCCTATCTCCTCGCGGCAGCGCAAGAGAGCACGCGTACAGGTTTGCCGATGCTGCGCCACATGCAGATCGAATTTCCCGATGAGCCGAACGTGGATACCATCGACGATCAGTACATGCTTGGAGCGGATTTGCTTATTGCGCCGGTGCTCACGTCAGGCGCCACCTCGCGCTATATCTACTTTCCGGCGGGCCGTTGGTGGGCACTGGAGGATGTCGCCTGTGTTGTGGAAGGCCCTCACTTTGTCGAGGTTGCTGCGCCGCTGGAGCGCATCCCGATTTTTGCGCGAGCGGGAGCGGTGATTCCGCGTTACGTTCACGAGCCACAACATCTGAAAACGCCCGTACCAAAGGATATGGAACTCTTCATCTATCCTGGGCCGAGCCGAAAATCGCTGTGCGTTGCCGAAAATGGCTTTGACATTCAGATCGAGTACGCCGCCACGCCAGAGCGAGGC
>JBJYXQ010000339.1:0-2189 GCA_046260035.1 Anaerolineae bacterium | reverse complement strand
AAATGAATTCTTAGACCTCTATTTTAATCGAATGATGGAACATGGCCGATTCTTTATCGTATTAGATTCCTTTGATGAAATTCCAGCCGTCCTTGATACTGATAATTCATCAGAGTTAATTGATAAATTGTCAGATGTTCTTTATAGATTTCTTGCAGGCTCTCATGAGTCGCGTGGAATCCTTGCGTCACGAATTTTTAGAAAGCCAACACAAAGTTTTCAGGCAGGAACTACCTTAGAATTGCGACCTTTTACAGAATCAAAAATTATAGAAACATTTAATAAGTCGTTACTTGATAATAGTGAAGATTTTACAAAATTTTTCCACCTGTGCCGTTGCTGCAACGCCTATTATACCGGGTTTTGCCAGAAGAGAAACGAGCTCCTGTGCCGCACAGTTTTGAAAAAAAGATAGACACGATCCTCCGCCTATGCGATACTTTCCGGTGCCATTGACGGTATGGACACTCTGACAACGACTGAAGCACAAGGAGGGGGGGCGTATGACAACCTATCACATGAGCATCAGTATTCAGATTACCCCGGCCACTGAGCGCATCCCGTTCACGGTGACCGAACAGGCGGATGGCGGGTTTCACTGTGTGATCTCGGAGGTGGAGGCCACAAGCATTGATCGCTGTGAGCAGGCGTTGTTAGACCTGACGTATCCGGCAGTACGCCAGGCGTTGGCGACGCATTTGAGTGCGGTGTCTCTGGAGCGCGCCCGTGCCCAGGGCGTGGCTGGCACCGTGCGCGAAGATCCGCATCTGTATCGTGTCGACGGAGAAGTGGGGCGTTTTGAGTTTACGACGTACTGGATTGATCGGGACGGGTGGTGTGTCTACAATACTGCCCGCGAAGTGTTTCCGCCGTTGGGCAGTAAGGAGTGGTATCTCACCCACGGGTACAAAGAACTTGCGATGATGACGGGGGCTACGGGAAAGTCCTACCGGAAGACGACCAGCTATCTCAATCGGTTCCGCCACCAGGAGAACGACGGCACGCCGGTGCGAACGCTTCGAGAACAGACACGACGGGAAGGGGAGGCGCTCCAACAGGCCATTGAGCAGCAGGTCGAGACGCTGTTCGAGGTGCACCATATTCCGCGCTCCGGGCTCCTGACAGCCCTGCCGCAGGGGCTGCCCATCCCGGTCGAGACCACGCGGGAGTCCCCCCTGGTCGTTGAAGCGCTGACGGTGTGTCAGACGGCGGCCCCTGGGGGCACATGTCTGAAGGACAATCCGGTGGCGTATGAAGTGCCCAGAACGACCGTCAATGTGTGCCTCGACGATGTCGGCACGAAACGTCAGAAGGCGATCCGTGCCGCCGTATCCGCGACGTCTGAGGCCGCGGATACGGCCAAAACGGTGCAGCATACGGTCGCCCATGTGGAACAGGCAGGTCGACGCTATGTGCTTACCGGCTCTGGTCTCATGGCGACGCTGCGCGTCCTGATCGCCTTGTTTGTGCATAATAGCTGTTTGGGCTACCGGCTGCAATTTTTTACCGATGGCTACCGCTCACTTCAGAAGACCATTCGGCAAGTCTTCGCGTGGCATCCCTCAGTCGTCATTATCCTGGACTGGTATCACCTGCACAAGAAATGCGCCAATCAACTGAGTTTAGCGATGACGGGACGTGATGTCCGCAACGCCGCGTTGAAGCCGCTTCTGCATCTGCTCTGGTACGGGCTGGTGGATCAGGCCATTGCGGCCATCAAGGCCCTTGACCGGACGCAGGTCAAAAATGTCCGGGAGTTGGAGGGCCTCATTGGGTACCTGGAACGGAATCGTCCCAACATCCCCTGCTATGCGGTGAGAAAACGGCTGGGGCTGCGCAATTCGAGTCAATTGGGGGAAAAAATGAATGATCTTGTGGTGGCGGATCGCCAAAAACGTCGTGGCATGAGTTGGTCGGAGGCCGGATCAGTCGCCCTGGCATCACTCACCGCGCTCGTCAAAAACGGAGAGATCGCCCATTGGTTGCAAGAAGGCAGATTGAAATTCAAATTGGCGGCATGACGGCAAAAACAGTAACGGCACAGGTGGAACTTTATCAAGCTGGAAAATTAAATCCCAAGTATCCAAGAATTTACAATGATGTATGTATCGCCCTTCTTAGCCGTCAAATCGGTGCGACACTGTTGACAAGAAATATTCAAGATTTCCAGATTATTCGAAAAGTGATTG
>JBJYXQ010000338.1:1350-5664 GCA_046260035.1 Anaerolineae bacterium | reverse complement strand
CCTGTGATCCGCAAAAATTATGCAGCCTTCGCTACCAAGCGATATTCGTGGTGTAATCCACCCAGGACAGGGTGAGCTACAACCTTACAGTGGCTCGGAATCCGATGCCGATGTTCGTGTGGAGTGACAGGAAGATCGACTGGCGGATCCGGTATGCCGGGCCCAAGGCTGGTGTGGGGCCGACCTCGATTGTAATGTGCGACCCAGTTTTTTGTAACGATGCGTAAGTGGTTTTCAGTCAGTGGGATCACGAAGTCAAGGCATTCTCGGCGTAGCGTACCGATGACCCGTTCACAGAGGCTGTTAGCCTTGGGACTTCGAGGTGGCGTTTTGAGTACACGCAGTCCCATATGCGAAATCGATTGGTCGAGCTGGGGCGAGAAAATACCATCGCCGTCATGGATGAGAAAACGGTAGTGATGGTCCGAGTGGATGGCTTCTCGCAATTGCTGCAGTGTCCACGTTGCAGTGGGGTGGGTTGTCACATTGCAGTGCACAATCCGTCGGGTCTGGTGTTCGATAACCACTAATACGTAGAGCAGCCGAAACGTTGCCGTCACGACAACACAGAAGTCACAGGCCAGTATCGCGGACGCATGATTGCGAACAAAGGTGGACCAGCGTTGATCGCCACGCGGCTGCCCCCGCGGGCGTTTGGGGACGTACTTGCGTACCGTACGGGGCGAAATCTGGATCCCGAGCTTGAGCAATAGCTCATTGGCAATGCGCTCCTCTCCCCAGGACGGATTACTCAGAGCCATTTCACGGATGAGCGCGCGCAGTTCGGCCGGTATTCGTGGCCGGCCTGGCCGTGATTTCCAGCGCCAGAACAGGCGAAATCCTGCGCCATGCCAGCCGATGAAGGTCTTTGGCGTGACATTCACCAGTGCATCTTGCCATGCGAAACCGTGTGAAAGCAGCACCAGCGTAAACCGCGTGACATTGTCGAAGCGTCGCGGTCTGATTTTGCGTTCCTGGTAGAAGGCGAGTTGTTTTCGGAGAAATAAGTTTTCAGCCGCCAAGGCAGCGCGGGATCGTGCAAGAATGGCCATGAAACGTATGCCGTCGGTCAACAGCGTCCGTGCGAGCTTGGCGAGTTCAGCCGCCAGGTTGATGATCAGAGAAAACAATTCCATTGACTCAGCATACAACGATCCCTCTATCCTTTACTAAACTTCTCCGTAAAACCAGGGTAAACGTGTTGTCCGGGAATAATTGCGGAGGACAGGAGCAAGGGGTCGGCAGTGACTACTGGTACTCACAGGCTCAAATGGGAAAAGTTTTAACGGGGGTAGAAAAGGAGTGGGCCGACTCCCATGCGGCTCATCTCGCAAAAACAGCGAAATATTCTCAGCATCTCCATGAAGCCGCGCGACTGGGTTATCAATACGCCCTTCTGGATCTGGCGGATCGATTTGATGATCCAACCTTCTTTGAGCAGTCAAACGGTGGGGTCAGAGCAGATCCGGCCTTGGTCGCCGAAATCGCAGAACGTCTGGGTAGGCCTGATGATGCGCGGAAGTGGCTCACGGCAGCGGCAGAAGCTGGTGACACTGAGGCCATGCGTCAATTGATTGAGGACTACGACCACGGTGATCTCCAGCGGTGCTGGACCTGGGTATATCTCGCTGAGTTGGTTGGAGTCGACCTGACGAGTGATGAGTACTACGCCATCAACGAGGACGGTTCACCCTACGATGATGAAGTTGGCGGGCCTGCATTCGCCGATGGACGAGATGGAGTAGCGATCGATCCCATCAGCGAGGAGCAGGACGCAACCGCTCGACGTGCTGCACAGGAGATGTTTGAGCGGATTGAGCGAACTGACGAAATGATGCCGCGTGATTAACGTTGCAGGGCAGTCCTCGGGTTGGTGATTTCCTCCGGGTAGGCAATGACGCCATCCAACCGTTTGAAAAGTCCGCGAGTAACCCGCTGATTTGTAACGACCGCAATTTCCGTGCTTAGGGACGGCTGCTGTCGTCGTCGTACGCGCCGACTGAAGGGCACCCGAACTATCGATCGATGCTGGATGCGCTTGAGCGCGCATTTAACGAATACGCCACACAAGGGCAGTTGTGCTTCAAGTAAAAGCGCGAAATCTACTTCGGCCGCATCGCCCAGCTCATCGAGGCCGCTGGGTGCAAGTGGGCAGTTCCAGATGCCTAACGCACAAAGTTCTCTGCCGGGATCGTTTGAACTAGAATTGGGGCGAGGGTTGGAGAGGGGCCTGGTTTACGGTTGGGAGTGCGACTCATGCCGGATTCGTTTGATTCGATTGCCAATCGCCTGGTCGAAGTATGGAAGTCGGACCCGGTGACGGAGCGCGTCACAGAGTTTCGCTGTCGCTGCGGGCGGCGTGTCTATTTCCGCAACAGCTTCTGCCTGGGATGCAAGGCGCAGCTGGGCTATCACCCCGAACTGCAACAGGTGCATTCGCTGACGCCCGGACCGCAGGCGGGACTATGGACAATTGACAGTCAAGCCGACAACGGTCGGAGTTACAAGCTTTGCGGCAATCATAATTCGCCGATCGGCTGTAATTGGATCTTTTCTGCCGAAGAGAATCAGAGCCTGTGCCGGTCGTGTCGACTCAACCACACGATTCCGAATCTCGACGATCCCGATAACTGCCGCTGGTGGCGGGATATTGAAAACGCGAAACGAAGGCTGGTAGCGGAACTGGTGCGTCTCGGGGTGCCGGTGGCATCGAAGGTGTGTGAGGACCCATTCCGCGGTGTGATGTTCGATTTCCTGCGTTCACCTCCCATGGGGCCGCGCGTGCTGACCGGACATGCCAATGGCCTGATCACCTTGAATGTGGAGGAAGCCGATGACTCCATTAGGGAAAAGACCAGGCACGAAATGCGAGAGCCTTATCGCACGCTACTGGGGCACCTCCGTCATGAGATTGGCCACTATTACTGGGATCGGCTGGTGGCAGGAACCGCGTGGCACGAGAAGTTCCGTGGGTTGTTCGGCGACGAGAGGGATGATTACCAGGCAGCGCTCGCGCGGAACTACCATCAGGGCCCACCGGCGAATTGGGCGGACCGGTACATCACGTCCTACGCTTCGGTGCATCCTTGGGAGGATTGGGCCGAAACCTGGGCTCACTATCTGCATGTCGTCGACAGCCTGAATACGGCAATGCGTTTTGGTCTCCGCGGGCACGACGTGGAGCAGGCAGTCGAACCGTTTACCATCGACGACCTGTACGATCCCAGCGTGCCGGATGCGGAGCGTGTGATCCTGCTAGTCAACTCGTGGATCCAGTTGACGACGGTAATCAACGAACTGGCCCGAAGCATGGGACAACACGACTTCTATCCCTTTGTCATGTCGCGGACAGTGCTGCGAAAGATGCACTTCATCCATATGATCGTGAGAGAGACACGCGGTGGCACCCCGGTGATTGAGCTCACGCTTGCCGGCGACTTCCAAGCACAGAGCTAGTGTTCTCATCATGACCCGATGGTCCCCTCGACGCACGCGGCGGGCCCCATGCGAAGCGGCGCAGATCGGCGATTGCCCGTCGTGGTGATGCGATACCGCCCATTGCGTCGCAGCGAAACCTACAGGAATCGGACTAACCGATAAGGATTGCCGTGCGCATGGACCCTAGGCGTGTCCACGGCTGATGCTTCGAGACAGTGTGACGGCGTGAAGACACCCGTTCTCGCCATAAATGACAGCAAGAATCCGTCCTATGGAATGCCTCATTGGGCGATATTTATTATTTCAGTTCATTCGCCAATTCAATCAGTACAGAGTTGAGTGTATCGAGGCGTATCAAGCCAAAGCGCGGGTATTCAATGTCAAGAATAACGTAAATGACGGATGCGGTAATGGCGGCCAATATGATTACGTAGAGATACCCAGGTTGCCCGGAGACAGCTGCACGATATCCTGTCAACCCGGCACATGTTAAGGCAATCGCAAACAACATGGCCCAAACGAGCCAAGGAGGATGTGTCTGTATGGCGACCGTGCGAGTAGTCACAATGTCGATCATCTCGTTGAGTGCGGGGAGTAACAATATGCGTGCCGAATGATTTTGAGGACCGATAGTCGCCGCTACCGCTTGATCCCAGATCTTTTTCTGAAGTACGCTGGCTCTCGCAAGCTCGGCTTTTGCCGCCGAGGCGTCTGTGAGTTTTTCATACAACGCAGCCCGTGAAACCGCATAGGCCCGGAATTTCTCGCGCAAAGGGGCCTGGGCAGAAACTGGTAACAGATCCAATCGGAGATAGGCCGTTCCAATCGCATTTGCTTCCTGAACAATCAGCTGTCGGCGCGTATCGAGACGTGAAT
>JBJYXQ010000338.1:0-1340 GCA_046260035.1 Anaerolineae bacterium | reverse complement strand
AAAACTGCGCCGATAATGGCACCAGAAACCTCCGATGGAGCGTGCTCTTTTTGTATTCTTCGACGTCCTAAGCGGTAGAAAATGATTGAAAGCAATGACATCCCGAAGAACAGAGATATACATGCCATCTCCGCAATAAATGTTCGGTTCATATTATCCCTCGCAGTATTAGAGGCTAATGGCGGTGAATTACCAGTCTTAGTCTCCGTGTGCGCAGCCTCCAATAAGAAGCCAAAAAATCAATGTTAACAAGTGACTTTTAGGACCTGTCGACAATAGCTATGTGAGTCGCATGGTCAACCTGACTACGCTTGACCCGGACACTGTCGCCGTAATCCTGAACTGATGTTGTGCATTCTCTGGTTCCTGTTTTCGGCATGACGCGTCGCGTAACGCAATGTTACCCAAAATGGCAGGCTACTGGTGTGGTTGTCCAACCCGTCGTGGGGTAATTATCTCGCGGCAACGAGGGCATTGTGCGCAACGGTTGGTATTGGAATTGCTTGTTTAGCGAAATCACTTGTTTCCAGCATCGCCGTTAGTACAATTCCAGGATATTCAGCTGCCGCATCCCTGATCGGCATGTGCCAAAGGCTTCCCCTCGTCCGTGGATAACAGGACGGGGATTTTTAGTGTTCTATCAATAAGGAGAAAATCATGACAATGCGTAAAGGAATCGTAGCGATGCTGGTTGCGAGCCTGGCGCTGGCCGGCCTGTCAGCTTGCGAGAAGGAAGGGTCCGCAGAGAAGGCCGGCAAGGCGATTGATGATGCCGCCTCGGATGTGTCGGATAGTGCGAAAGATACAATGGAAGACCTCAAGAAGAAGGTCAACGAATAATGAGCAAGCTGTTCGCGAAAAATACTGGCAACGTGGACCGTATTATCCGGGTGATCGTCGGCGCACTGCTGGTCGGTAACGTCTTCGTCGGCCTAAAGACTGTGGTTGGCTGGGTTGGCCTTGTGCTGATCGTCACGGGGCTGTTCGGAACCTGCCCGGTCTATTCCCTGCTGGGAATCAATACGCGACCACTGGCGGAGAAAGTGGGTCTGAAGTAGCGTTGGTCCCGGATCGCGCCGGCGGTAGGAGCATTTGCCTCGTCGCGGGTGCGATCCGGGTCGGGTTCCGGATGCGGCTGAGAGACGCCGACAGGAGCGCTGTCTTGGGAAAGTCGATGCCGTACCGATAGGGAGACGGATCTATCTTTAACATAGGGGAGGAGAGAACATGGACATAAAGGCACTCATCATTTTCCTGGCGATCGGCGCCGTTGCCGGCTGGCTGGCCGGCACCCTGATGAAAGGCGGCGGCTTTGGACTGCTGGTCAACATCATTGTCGG
>JBJYXQ010000337.1:0-4576 GCA_046260035.1 Anaerolineae bacterium | reverse complement strand
AGCGCTCGTGCGTACCACGCATATGGCCATCGGTGCACATCAGGACGACCTGGAAATTATGGCGTTCGATGGCATCATCAAGTGCTTTCAGCGCAGCGATCGCTGGTTTGCCGCTGTCGTCGCGACCAACGGTGCAGGATCGCCGCGTGCGGACCTGTACGACGATTTTACGGATGAGGCTATGCAGGTGGTCCGGCGCAAGGAGCAGAAGAAAGCGGCCGTCATTGGGGAGTATGGCGCGCAGGTGCTGTTGGATTATCCTAGTTCCGCGGTCAAAGACAGCGCCAACAAAGCGCCCATCGAAGAT
Source organism: Anaerolineae bacterium (assembly GCA_046260035.1). GTDB lineage: Bacteria > Chloroflexota > Anaerolineae > B4-G1 > SLSP01 > DSWT01. The sequence goes on along the minus strand of JBJYXQ010000337.1, from coordinate 4,269 downwards.
TTGTATGCGCTGCTACATCTCGCGCAGCCTGAGGTAATCTACACGCACAACCTCGCCGACAAGCATGATACCCACGTCGCGGTGACGTTGCGGGTGATTGAGGCGCTGCGTCGCCTGCCCGTCGAGATGCGTCCCAAACGCCTGTATGGCTGTGAAGTGTGGCGCAATCTGGATTGGATGCTGGACACAGATAAAGTCGCGTTCGATGTTTCAACGCACGGCGGACTGCAAGCCGCGCTGTTGGGCGTTTTCGATTCGCAGGTGTGCGGCGGCAAACGCTATGACCTGGCGACAATGGGGCGGCGTCAGGCCAATGCCACCTACTTTGCCTCGCATGATACCGACGTCGCCACGGGCTTGATCTTTGCGATGGACCTCACCCCGTTGATCGAAGACCCGGACCTGAGCGTGACGGCGTACACGGTGTCTTTTATCACACGGTTAGCTCAAGAAGTTACTACACGGATCGAGAAATTTGGAGGACGATGACATGAGCTTGAAGTCAGAAATCTTCGAACAGCCGGATGTGCTTGCGCAACTGTTGGAAAATCAGAAAGAGCGTATGCGGGCAATAGCCGCCGCGCTCCGAGAATACGATATCCGCTATCTCTTTTTGGTAGCACGGGGGACCTCGGATAACGCCGGGCTATATGCTAAATACCTATGGGGAGCGTTCAATCAGTTGCCGACGGCGTTGGCGACGCCATCGCTCTTCAGCTTGTATGGCAAACCGCCAAGTCTGAAGAACGCGCTGGTGTTGGGTATCTCGCAATCGGGCCAGTCACCGGATATTGTGAAGGTGATGGCAGAAGCGAAACGCCAGGGTGCGCCAACGCTGGCAATCGTCAATGCGCCGCGATCACCGCTGGCGCAGACGGCGCAATTCGTCATTGATGTGGAGGCTGGACCAGAGTTGGCGGTCGCCGCTACGAAGAGTTACACCGCGCAGTTGATGGCGATTGCGATGCTTTCGGCGGCGCTGAGTGAGATGGCAGGGGATACAGAGGATCGGTGGCCCGATCTGGAGCGTGTTCCGGCACTCGTACAGCAAGCCCTGGATCTCGATCCGGTCATCGCGCGCGCGGCCGAGCGCTATCGCTACATGGAGCAGTGTGTGGTGCTCGGGCGGGGTTTCAACTACGCGACGGCCTTCGAATGGTCGCTGAAGATGAAAGAGCTGGCCTACATCATTGCTGCGCCGTACTCCTCCGCCGATTTCCAGCACGGGCCGGTCGCCGTGGTTTCACAGGGCTTCCCTGTGCTGGCTGTTGTGCCGGATGGGGCAGTCTTTGACGATATGTTTACTTTGTTGGAGAACCTGGTCACGGTGCAAGGGGCTGAACTGCTGGCGATTTCCAATCGCGATGAAGCGCTGTCGCTCGCACGTACCTCATTTTGTCTACCACTCAATATGCCCGAGTGGCTTAGTCCGCTGGTAACGATTGTGCCGGGACAGCTTTTTAGCTACTATCTCACCTGTGCCAAAGGTTACGACACCGAGGCTCCGCGCGGCTTACATAAAGTGACGTTGACGCAGTGAGGTAATGGGGTAGGGAGCAAAGAATCGCCTATTGCATACTCCATCTCAAGGAGAATCTATGACTGTAAATCTCACGTTGATCGTAATGGCTGCCGGATTGGGAAGTCGCTACGGAGGCATCAAGCAGATCGAGCCGGTTGGACCGCATGGCGCGACGTTGCTCGATTACGCCGTTTTTGACGCATTGCGCGCAGGATTTGGTAAGGTAGTGTTCGTCATCAGCGAGGCCATCGAAGCGCCGTTCCGGGAACGCTTTGGAGCAACCATCGCACAGCATTGTGACGTGGCTTACGTGATCCAGCGACTGTCAGATGTGCCGCCGGGTTTTGTGGTGCCGCCGGAACGCCAAAAGCCCTGGGGTACCGGGCAGGCGGTGCTCAGTTGCAGGGACGAGGTCGCCGGACCATTCGCGGTCATCAATGCCGATGATTTCTACGGGCGTGCCGCCTTTGAGACATTGGCCCGGTATCTCGCTCACGCGGAGGATAAAGGCGGCCTCTACGACTATTGTATGGTCGGCTACGTGCTGGAGAACACGATCACCGAGCACGGGCACGTCTCGCGCGGCATCAGTACCGTGGACGATGACGGTTTCCTCGTCCACATCCGCGAGCGCACGCACATCGAACGGCGTGGGGAGGGTATTGCCTACACTGAGGATGGTGTAACCTGGATCAACATCCCCGCGCAGGCCACTGTCTCGATGAATGTCTGGGGATTTACACCGAGTCTGTTCGGCGAATTGCAGCGCCGGTTCCCACTATTCCTTCGGGATAATGCCCAAAATCTGCTCAAGGCAGAGTTTTTTCTGCCTAACATTGTGGGCGACCTGGTGCAGGAGAAGAAGGCTCGCGTCAGGGTTCTCACCAGCGACGCTCAGTGGTTTGGGGTAACGTACAAAGAAGACCGACCGCGGGTTGAACAGGCGATTCACATGTTAATTGAGCAGGATGTTTATCCCGCATATCTGTGGCGGGGTTAGACTACAAAAGTCTCAGCACATACCGTGTTCTGCGAATTTGTTGTTTCGCGCAGACATCCGTTTGTCCAGATACTGTGTGAGACTTTTGTAGTCTGTAAATGCTTGACAAACACTCTAAAGGGATGTATACTTACTTCGTAAGTAAAATTAACTTTCTAACATCCCTCTCTTTTGACCGACCCAAACCTGGAATGCTAAAGCTCTTCCAAAGCTTTCTAGGCGTAGAACAATGAGCAAAACACGTCCGGGTCAGTAATCATCAAGGCGCAGGCTGTGGCAAAAAAGGCAACGCACGAGCAGACGCGAATTCATAACACGCAGTTGGTATTCAGCACCATCTACGAGCGTGGGGAAACCAGCCGGGCCGAGATCGCGCGGGTCACGCACCTGACGCGTCCCACAGTTTCCGACGTTGTCGCCGAGTTGATGGACGAAGGATTGATTGAAGAGGTCGGGCATGCCCCTTCCACAGGTGGCAAACGCGCTATCTTGCTGTGTGTCGATGCGGCATCACGGTGTCTCATTGGGCTCGACCTGGCGCGTGAGGATTTTCGCGGCGCGCTGATCGATTTGCGCGGCGACATCCAGCATCGCGTGAGCCTTCCCCTGCCCAGTACTGATGGGACGTCGGCCTTGAACCTGGTGTACACGCTGGTTGACGCGTTGATCGCAGCGGCGCAGCATCCCCTGCTCGGCATCGGGATCGGCACGCCCGGATTGGTGGATGCTGTCGATGGCGTCATCTATCAGGCTGTGAACCTCAACTGGCGCGACGTTCACTTACGGGATTTGCTCCAGGCGCGTTACAAGGTGCCAGTTTACATGGCGAATGATTGCCAGGTGGCGGCGCTTGGCGAGTATACCTTCGGAGAAAACAATCGCTCAAAAGATTTGGTGGTGATCCATATCGGCAAGGGCGTGGGCGCTGGGATTGTGCTTGGTGGGCGGCTGTTTCACGGCAATCCGTTGGGAGCCGGGGAGATTGGCCACGTGACCGTCGTTGAAGATGGGGAGCCTTGCCAGTGTGGTAACGTTGGCTGTTTGGAGACGCTTATTAACAACCGGGGTATCGTTCGACGAGCACGCGCGCTCGCGGCGGATATGCCGCAGTCGATGCTCAATCAACTTGTCTCTGATCCTGAAGCGATCACCTTCGAAACGGTATGCCAGGCCTTCGATGCCGGTGATGAAGCGGCCCGACAAGTGATCCGCGAGGTGGGCCAGCATCTTGGCGCGGCAGCGGCGAATTTAGTGGGGATTCTCGGTGGGTGTCGTATTCTGATCGCGGGGCGTCTTTTGTGCTTTGGGCAGTTTTTGCTTGATGCTATGCAGGAAGAACTGACGCGGCGTTCTCTCGCGGCGCTTTCGCAGGCATCCGAAGTGGATTTTGTGAGTCTGGGTGGCGATATTGTGCTGCGGGGTGCGGCTGCATTGTTGATGCATCATGAGCTGGGGTTGTTCCCTTTCAGCCGGTGAGCCGGTAATGAGCATGCTGGCAGGCTTGGATTGTCTGATTGCCGGTGGGGCTGCACAGCTCAAAGGCAAGCGCGTGGGATTGGCGACGCATCCCGCCGCCGTGACGCGTGATCTCGCCGACAGTGTTACAGCGTTACGGCGCTGTGGGGTCACATTGACAGCATTGTTTGGGCCGGAGCATGGCTTCTCCGGGGCCGTGGCTGATGGTCAACAGGTGCAAGATACCGTTTACAGAGACACCCAACTGCCCATTTACAGTCTTTACGGGACA
>JBJYXQ010000336.1:0-3739 GCA_046260035.1 Anaerolineae bacterium | reverse complement strand
ACACAGATTTCGGATGCCGACGCACTTGCGACGCTCGTTGACACCGCCTTGGACGCGAATCCGTCGCAAGTACAGCAGTATCTCGATGGTAAGACAAATATCCTGGGGTGGTTGGTAGGGCAGGTGATGCGTGCCTCAAAAGGCAAAGCCAATCCTCAGGATACACGAAACTTGTTACAGCAGGCTTTGGAGCGCGAAAGAGAGCAAAGATCCTAGCACACGCCCCATAGCGCGAAAGTCTTGTTCAACGCAGGGAGTTTTCAGTCAAGTACATCGTAAGGCTTTTGTAGTCTTGGTATACCATCAGATTAAGGAGAGTGTCAATGGCTAAACATGAAGAAATGAATCCTTTCAAATTAGCACAAGCACAGTTTGATCATGTTGCCGAGCAAATGGGATTGGAGTCGGCGGTGCGCGAAATGTTGCGTTGGCCGCTGCGTGAATTTCGCTTCCAACTGCCGGTGCGGATGGATGACGGCACGATCAAGGTCTTTTTTGGCTTCCGCGTGCAGCATAACGACGCGCGCGGCCCGGCGAAAGGCGGCATCCGCTTTGCCGGCAACGAGACGCTGGATACTGTGCGCGCGCTCGCCACATGGATGACGTGGAAGTGCGCCGTAGCCGACATCCCACTCGGCGGCGGCAAGGGCGGCGTGGTGGTGGATCCATCCAATCTCTCGACCGGCGAGAAGGAACGCCTGTGCCGCGAGTGGATCGACGCTATCTGGAAGAACCTCGGCCCGCGCAACGACGTCCCCGCGCCCGACGTGGGCACCACGCCACAGATGATGGGCTGGATGATGGACGAATACTCCAAACTGCGCGGTGAATACGTGCCGGGTGTGATCACCGGCAAGCCCGTGGGCGGAGGCGGCTCGCTGGGTCGCACTGCCGCAACCGGGTTCGGCGTCGTTGTCACCATCCGCGAGGCGATGAAGCACCTGGGAATGAAATCAACCGGACGGTCAGCCTCGATCCAGGGGTTCGGCAACGTCGCACAGTACGCGGCCAGGACATTCATAGAGATGCTTGGCGGGCGGGTGATCTGCGTGTCGTGTTGGGATCGCGAAGACCGTACTGCGTATACGTTCACCAAAGAAGAAGGCATCGATCCCTACTTTTTGCAAAGCATCACCGATCAGTATGGCACGGTGGACAAAGTCAAGGCTCAAACCGCTGGTTATAGTGTAGAAGACGGCGACGCGTGGTTGACCAAAAATGTGGACGTGCTCATCCCGGCAGCAGTGGAGGGCGTCATCACCGGCGACAATGTGCAAAATATCAGCTCGCAAGTCAAGATTCTCGCCGAGGGTGCCAACGGTCCGACGATGCTGGAGGCTGACGAGGTCCTCAAAGAGCGAGGCATCTTTGTCATCCCCGATTTTCTGTGCAACGCCGGTGGAGTTACATGCTCCTATTTCGAGCAAGTGCAGAACGACATGAACTACTATTGGCCGGAAGAGGAAGTATTGACAAAATTGGATCAGAAAATGGCTTCGGCATTCAAGGCCGTTCTGGAGATGTCGCTGCAAAAGGAGCTCTATATGCGCGATGCAGCCTATTGGGTAGCAATCGCCAGTGTCGAACGAGCAATGCGCCTACGGGGATGGTTGTAATTTCCCTTTTGGGCAAAATTTAGAGGATTTCCAGAAACAGCTCAATCTTGACTCAGGCGCTCAATGACGTTCAACACAATCCACAAAATCAGGAAAACGCCTGCGCCAGGTAACAAACACAATAATCCAGTAAATACAGCGGGCCATCCGTAGACCAAGCCAATCACCACACTGCCGACCAACACTAACACCAAGAGGATGGCAATGACCAGACGGCGCTGGGTCTGACGGCGATAAGCGCGCATATCGGTAGGTTTGTTTGGTCTGTTGGCCATAGACTTCTCCGAAGTTGAAAAAAAACCGGGATTTCGTGAAATCCCGGTTTTTTTCGAATCAGGCACGTCGCTAATAGCGCAGCAACGCGCCGATGTGGGCGTTATCGTTCAACCCGTTATCAACCACCTCGACAGTACCGCCTTTTTCAATCACCTGGCTGATGACAGCTTCGGCGGCATCGGGGATTTCCACGATATCCCCCTCGCAGAAAATACATTTTTCCAGCGGCTGTGTTGTCAGGTACCCGCAGCCGGTACAACGATAGCCCGGTGCGTGAAAATCGTGTTCGACGACGAGAACTTGGGTACGCCCTTCATGTGTTACACTCAACGTTTGATCCAGCCCAACCACGCCGTTCATCCCCTTAGCGGCCGCCGTGACGACAGCCTGCACCAACTCGTGCCGTCGAGCGTCCTCCAAATCTTTGAGGAGCGCAAAGGCGTGCTCACGAATTTCATTATCGCCGGCCTCCATATTAGCATTAAACGTCCCCACGACGATTTCCTGAAGCTTCACGGGCAAAAGATCGCGGAATTGTGCAACCGTATAATCGGCACCTGCCAGTAGCAAACGCCGTGGGGGATGCGCTTGACAAAAGTCGGCCAGTGCCGCTGCCGTGTCGCGCAGATTGCGCTGCACCAACGCGGCTTCCTTGCGACCCGAAGCCTGTGAGCCGCCGCGCATTCCCACCACCGAGGATCCGCGTCCCCTGCGGACGCTGCGAATATCTTCACCGACCGCGCCCTCCTGAGCGATCAATTCGCCCATCTGGAACAAAAAGAAGCGCCCGCCTTGCCGGTCCACCAAAGCGACGGCGTAGCGTCCGTAGAAGCCATCCAGTTCCACCAACGGGGAAATGTATGGTTTGCGCGCTGCCGTGATACCATTGCGTACTGGAACTGCCAGAGGGAGGACATACCATATATCCTCAGCTTGGCGCGAAAACAATACCAAACCACGCCCAGACCAGTCATACTCCAGATCAACATACTGTTTAACAGCGTTGATATCTTCGTCATCGACCTGACCTTCAGCCTGTTTCAGCATTTCACGCAGCGCCAAACGGTACTCTTCGGCATTTTGCTGTGTGGGGTCAACATTCAAGTAGAGGCTCAAAATCGGACCACTTGCTTCGATAGTAGCCAATTCTTTCAGCGATTTTTCATCAAACATAGCTTTTTTCCTTTCTCCAAACGGATGGATATATTATGGTGACGAGGTGCCACTATAACCGTAAGAGAACGCCTGTACGAACATCACCTCCTCGCGATAAGATATATTTCCTACTCCGGATAGACCGGAATTAGATAGGTTTTTATTGTCTGTGTTCTTGCACATTTTGCAAGGTTTCGAAGGTTAGGGTCCGTCAATAAACACACTGCGGGCGACATCGTTTTTAGATGACCCGCAGTGTGTTTATGGCTATTCTATTTGGGGCATTCACTCTATATTTTCTCATAAGCCCGCGCCCTGTCCCCAGGTTCACAAACAAATGAACTAGCTCATTCGTGAACTAATTAACTCCAATTGTAAGGATTTTTCGCGCGGATGTCAAGTGTAATTTGTCTACTATCTACCGGAAAGGCTATTTCCATTTTTCTTATTCCATGCTAAAGTGGGGTAAGGAACGACTGACCCAAACGTATTTTACTAAACTCTCTACGCCTATAAAGCACCGGAATAGCTTCAGTTTTTATGTTCAGGTCAGTAGTACTCAATAACTGTTCCAAAAACCGGAGAAAAGGGGAAAATTGGCACGTTATTTCATACTCGTTCCTTAGGCGATAACGCAAGGAGGTTTGCGCATGCTTCTACGGTTCATAGTCCTGGCAATGTACGTCGCAGCG
>JBJYXQ010000335.1:6257-8193 GCA_046260035.1 Anaerolineae bacterium | reverse complement strand
GATGTGCTACATCCACTCGACTTTGAGGACACGGTGTGGGGATTTCGCGCGCACGACATCGCCATGGCCATGCTCGATCTGCTGGAAGACACCGATGAGGCACGCTACGCGATTCTGTTGGCGGCGTTCCGGCGCGGGTACGAGCACCTGATGGCCTGGCCCGATGCGCGCATCGAGCCATTCCAAATCGGCCGCCTGCTTTGGAAGATCAACTGGGTGGCCTGCCACGAATCAAAGTGGTTGGTGAGCATGGTCGAACGGCACGTTCCGGTGTTCGAGCACTACGAACAAACCGGACGGATCACACTCCCGGCAGTGGCTTAGGGTTCGTAAAAGAACGATTTCCTGATTTTTTATCCTTCCTCAAACGCTTGCGCGGGATCATAATCCCGCGCTCCTGCGGCACCGGCGGATTATGATCCGCCGGAAGCGCTCAAGTGAGCACTTGCTACACGGGGAATTATACTTTTGCAGACGCCTAGAGTGGATCGCCAGATCCGCGATTTTTGCGCACTACGCCGGGATCTGTCGATCCCTGGCAAGCATAGGCTGCGGTACTAATCTCGCTCCATCCACTCGAACTCGAAGTCGCCGATGCGCACGGTATCGCCTTCCTCAACGCCCGCTTCACGCAGCGCCTCCAGGACACCCTCGTGCTCCAGATAACGGTGCAAGCGCAGCAGCGCTTCGTCCCACTTGGTCTGCGTGCGGTAGACGGCACGCTCGATTTTACCGCCGTGCACGCGCCAGAAGCCTTCGGATTCACGCACCACTCTGAAACCCTCGTCCTCCTCCGGCTTAAAACGGATCATCGCCGGAGCCGGCTGTGGCAGTTCGGGTGGCGGAGCTTCCTGTACCATCTGATAGACACGCCCCATTAGTTTCCGCGTGTTCAATTTCGTGATAGCCGAAATGCCCATCACTTCGTGGTAACCGCGCTCGGCAAAGAGGGCCTGCATCTCCGGGAACAACTCCTGCACACCGGGAATATCCAGCTTGTTGATGACGACGATCTGCGGTTTGTCCATCAGGCCGTGACCGAAGGCCGCCAGTTCGGCGTTGATCGCCTCGAAATCGGCCAACGGATCGAGCGCCGAGCCATCCAACAGGTGGATGAGCACGCGCGTGCGTTCGATGTGACGCAGGAATTCGTGCCCCAGGCCCCGGCCCTCGCTGGCGCCCTCGATCAACCCCGGCAGATCAGCCATCACGAAGGTGTCATTGACACCCAACGCTACGACACCCAGGTTGGGTTGCAGCGTGGTGAAGGGATAATCGGCAATCTGCGGCTTGGCGGCGGTGGTCACAGAGAGCAACGTGGACTTTCCGGCATTGGGCATCCCCGCCAGCCCAACGTCGGCGAGCAGCTTCAGTTCCAGGCGCAGCGAGCGCTCTTCACCGGGATCACCAAACTCGGCAATGCGTGGAGCCTGGTTCGTCGACGAGGCAAAGTGGATGTTGCCCCGTCCGCCGCGCCCGCCCGGCGCGATTACGGCACGCTGTCCTACGTTCACAAGGTCGGCCAGAAGCTCTCCCGTCTCCGCATCGTAGACCACCGTGCCCGGTGGAACCTCGAGCACCAGATCCGCGCCACCGGCCCCATACCGGTCTTTATTGCGCCCCGGTTCACCGTCGGCGGCAACAAATTCCTTCTTATGCGCAAAATGGTAGAGCGTGTTCAAATGACTGCTCACGGCGAAAACTATGTCGCCGCCCTTACCGCCGTCACCGCCCGAAGGTCCGCCGAAAGGAATGAACTTCTCCCGGCGAAAATACACCCCGCCTTTGCCACCGTGGCCGCCTGTTACGTGAATTTTGACTTGATCGTAAAACATAACTTCTCTCTTTCTAAAAGACCCTAAGGGTCTGCTAAACCCTTAGGGTCTTCGTCACAAAACGTAAGACTTCAGTGATCTAGATTAGCGCGTCCCTAAAA
>JBJYXQ010000335.1:1477-6157 GCA_046260035.1 Anaerolineae bacterium | reverse complement strand
TTGTAGTACAACTCGGTCTGCGGCAGGAAGTACCACGAGTGATGTGTGCCGCCAGCGGGGTGTCCACTGCGCGCCGAGGGCGATGTCGCTCCGGCGTTGTGGTGCGCGCCGATGTAGTCCATACAGTTGGCCGCCCCGGCGTTATAAAGCCCTTCCATCCACGGTTGATCATCATAGCCGCAGCCGCCATTGGCACAATCAGTGAGCTTTAAGCCACCGAACCAGCCGGTCGGCGAGGGAGCGGCGCTGATGACGGCTGTGCCACTGTTGGCAGCCTTGATCGCGTTGTAGGACTTGCACAGCAGGTTGGTGTACGACTGCGGGCTGATGAGTTCGCCCTGCCACTCGCGATCGATGTTCGGCTCGTTCCACACCTCGATGGCATCCGCACCCGTCGCCGCCAATCCTGCGACCCAACTGGCGAACTGATCCTCAAAACCGGGCTGAGTCACCATACTCGCGCCGCCCAACGCACTCAACTGAATCTTGAATCCATTGGAATGAGCGATATTGACGAGGCTCTCTGCACCTTGCCCATATTGAACCTGCACTTTCATCCAGTTCATCCCGGCATAGTGCATCGTGTCTTTGTAGGGCAGACCCACATCCCGCACGTGCCCGCCCAACTCGAAGCTGCCACTGGAAACTGGCGCAACAATGGGCGTGACCGGAGCTTCTGCCTGTTCACCCACCTGAATGATCAGGTAAATCTTGCCACCCTCAATCGCTGCATCGCCAACCTGGATCTGCCAGTTACCCTTGTAGGTGCCGTCAGCGTTTGGTGCGACCATATCCACGCTGATGTCGACGTCCTCGCCAACCCCGACCTCACCGATCTCAACTTCTGCTACGTCGGTCATCTGCTCACCGGAAACGAAGACCAACGCGGTATCTGCCGGCCAATCCTCGCTACCCGAGTTGCGCATCCGCCAGGTCTTGGTGAACGCCTCTTCCTTCTCAAAGCGTGTGTTGTCGGGCACGGTCACATCGGTAACAAAACCCGCTTTTAGCTCTTCAGCAGGGGTTTCGCCAGGGGTCAGCGTCGTAGCCTCCGTGCCTTCCTCGGTTTCGATCGTCTCGGTGACGGTTTCCGTCACCACAGGCGCGGGCGCAGCGACCAAGACCGCTAGCGAGCCTTTATCCAGGCCGGCGACGTTTGCCGCAATTGTATACGTACCGGTGAGAGAGGGGGCGGTCCAGGCGAACTGTGGCTGTGTCAACGCCGTCATTGCCTGGGTCTCCGTCTGCCCGCCAGGGCCGGTCACTTCCCATGAGATCTCGGGCATAGCATACGTGGATGCCGCCGTTTGGGCCTTGTATTCTGCAACGCTCGTCAGCATATCTGGCAGGTTCCCATCAGCAAATAAGTCGTGCAACGCTACGCCACCCAGATGATAACGCTCGATCAGCGTCATTCGCTGGCGCAACCATTCCGGCGTCCCAAGCCAATATGCAGCCTCGCCCACGGTCATACGGGTCGCGCCCGTCGCCACGTCGGTCTCCACTGCAGACACCGCGCCAAGTTTGAAGTTCAGCGCAGTTCCCGGCGTAACACTTTCCGTGAGCGTCTCCACAGCTTGAATTCCTTCAATCGGCGCGAGAATATCGCCCAAGGTGAGAAGATTTTCGCCATCGGTGCTCAGAGTCGAGTAAACAGGCACCAGCTTATGGCGGTTCACCTGTGTTACACCCCACACAATCATCTGCTCGGCCAGTCCGCCTGGCGTATAAGCACCGGGTTCAAGCGGCATGATGACGCGGACCTGATCCGCAGCCGCGCCTAACGCCATCCAGTCATAACCACCGGTATTCCAGGAGCCGTCCGCCGCGCGTTCCGGCGTATCGACGAACACAGCTAACCAGAGACCGTTCTGCTGTAAAGCAGCAGCCAGATCGGTCACGAACTCAGCATAGGCATCGCGGTCTTCCGGTTGTACCATCCGGTAATCGAGCACCAATCCCGCGTACCCTCCGTTCTGCACGATACCGAGCAAGGTTTGTACATGAGTAGCGCGGTCCGTTTCGTTGTTAAGCATATCTCTGACCAGCAGCCAGTTGGCGTCGTGGCCGGGTGCCCAGTTACGCACGGTCGGAACGAGCGGCACTGCCGCCCCCTGCGCCGCCGGTAACTGCGTCACATCGCCGGTCACGCCACCCATCGTCCCCACGAGGATGCCGGGCACGTCGACCTCGGTCAGCGCGGTCTCCGGTGCAGGCGTCAGTGATGTTGTCAAAGGATAGGACTCTACCTCGGCCGCAATCTTCTGCGCTGCCATTCCAGTTTGCATCACCATCACCGATTTGGGCAACGTCTCCACGTCAGCCCGCAATATGACGGCATCGCGGTCAAGCTGCGTAGGTAGCCATTGCCAGGCATCGCCATCCCAAGCATACAAATCGAGTGTCTCCCATGGCTCCGCCTCATTGGGAATATCGACTTCCATCGTCGCGGGGCCGGAAACGTCATTGCCACGCAGTGTAATGGCAAAGTAAGGGCTCTTAGGCGTTAGATCTGACGGAAGCATAGTCAACGCTGACGCCAGGTCCTCCGGCAACGTCCCAGCGACAAAGTCCGCGCGCGGCGTGGACTCCAGCTTTACGCGCACTTTGCCCTCCACCGGATCAACCATGCTGATCGTCAGCCCATCCGGGTGCTCCAACATCCGATTGTCGGCATCTAGTGCAGTAAACCCACTCGCGAACACGCCCGAAAGCTGCGTCGACAGCAGCCTGGGCAGCACAAGCGCCAGAATCGCGATCACCACCAGCGCAGCGAGTGCGCCAAGTAACCAACGCCGCTCCTTGAAGAACGTGCCGACACTCGTCAACACGCCACTGAACTTCTCACCCGAAGAGGGTTTTGAAGTTTCGAGATCGGCGATGCTGACCACAGACGGCGCCTCAACACTCTCTGCAGGCGCTTCTACATCGATAATAGTTTCAGCCTCCGCTGGTACATCGGCCTGCACATCATCACTCGCTGGTGATGCAGCGGATGGCTCAACCAGCTCCGGCGTCATCGCTGGCTGTGGTTCTGCCGGCGCGCCTTCGGGTTTAAGCTGCGATTCTACAACCTCATTCGGCTGATTCTCGTCACTCATCTAGACCTCCACTCAGAGTCAATACCTGTTTCTGCAAGCGCATAGTGGGCGCCTCAATAACACGATCCAAGACCGGCCCTAAATTGGCATTTCACAACCAGGGCACCCCAAACGCAATAGCGCCATTTTATCACAGGCTCATGGATTGGCAAGACTCCGCATTATTTAAAGAAAAGTTGTTTTGACTTTTCCTTCAAAACATAGCATAATGAGTATGGGTGGGAAATAAGTCATTGACTGGCGAAAAACTGATCGAATATGACGTTTCACTTTAGAAGATCCAAAGGTTTAAAACCTTGGATTTGAGAAGATTTTTAGGAGGGAAAGCGTGCCTGAGATTGCCTTACGCCAATATGAAAGTGAAATCGACCATCTCATAGAGGAAGCCCGCTACCTGGAGGCACTGGCGCATACACGCCACATTCTCCGCCAACATCCACGTTACATCGGTGCCTATTACCTGCTTGGTAAAACGATGTTGGAAGCGGACCAACCGGAGCTGGCGGTTGATATGTTCCAGCGCGCGCTGAATGCCGATCCCGAACATCTGATGGCACGTATCGGTTTGACGTTGGCCCATCAGCGCCTGGATAATCTCGATGCAGCGATTTGGAATCTAGAGCGTGCCATCGAACTCAATCCCGGCGATGTGGACCTGATCGATGAACTGCGCCAGCTTTATGCACGCCGCGATGGTTTTGAGCCAGAGCGCGTGCCACTCAACCGCGCCGGCCTCGCGCGTCTCTACATGCGCGGCAACCGGCCCGGTCGCGCCGTGGAAGAACTGCGCGCGCTACTTGCCGAGAACCCGCAGCGCCTTGATCTACGCCTGGCCCTGGCGGAGGCCTACTGGCGCGACGATCAGATCGTCCAGGCGGCGGATACCTGTCAAACCCTGCTGGATGATGCACGCTACTGCCTCAAAGCCAATCTGCTATTGGGATCCTTGTGGATCGACAGCGGGCAAGAGGAAGGACAGACATACCTCAATCGCGCTCAGGAAACCGACCTCGAAAACACCCTTGCCAGTGAGATGTTCGGCACGGCTTCGCCCCTGAAACCGCGCGAGGTGAGCATAGAACACCTAACGTACAAACCCGATACACTGGATGTGGATCAGCAGGCCAGGTGGTTCCAGCAGCTCGAAGCGGCATCCGTGGTGACGGTTAGCCCCGCCGCGATGCAACCCGAGATGACCGAGACCGAGGCCCGTCTGGTCGATATTACCGCCGGGCTGGAAGCGCAGATCGAGATTCCCGACTGGTTGCGCGAGTTGGGCGACGAGGAAGATGGCGCGCTGAGTTGGATGGCCGACATCAGTGCAGAGGCCGAAGCTGCAGGAGCTGCTGAACCCGTCGCCGAAGAACAAATGCCGGATTGGCTGCGCGAGGAAGAAGTCGAAGAGGCTGCGCCCGGAGAGGAAGCGCCCGAACCGGAACTCCCGGATTGGCTCAACGTCGCCGAACCCGAAGAAGCTGTCTCAGAGGGGGAAGTTGAAGGCCTGGAGATGGAAGAGGAAATGGATTTATCCGAGGCCGCGGCCGGAACGGGCGTCCCCGATTGGCTCAGCGAACTGGAA
>JBJYXQ010000335.1:0-1377 GCA_046260035.1 Anaerolineae bacterium | reverse complement strand
AGCGCCTGGAGCAGGCGTGCCCGAAGAAGGTATCCCGGATTGGCTCAGCGAACTCGAACCGGCGGCCCAAGTTGAAGAGGGGGTGCCCGGAGAGAGCGTGGCAGAAGAAGGCATCCCCGATTGGCTCTCCGAGCTCCAACCTGCCGAAGTACAAGCCGAAGAAGCTCCCGCCGCTGAAGGAATTGCGCCTGACACAGGCGCGCCTGAAGCGGGTGCGCCCGAAGAGGGCATCCCCGACTGGCTCAGTGAACTTGAACCGGCCGCCGGGCTCGAAGCCGAAGCTGAAGCGGTGGAAGAGGACCTGCTCGACTGGCTAGATGAAATCCCTGCCGAAGAAGTCGCCGTCACAGCAGAAGAGACACCGTCTGAAGAAGCATTGCCTGAAGAACCAGCTCTTGGCGAAGAAGCCGTAGCCGCAATCGAGGAAGAAGCACCTGTCGCCGAGGGCTTCTTCGGCTGGGAAGCGTTCGGTGAGGAGATCACCGAGATCGAAGCCGCACAACCTGGTGAAGAAGCCGGTGCCCCAGCGCCGGTTGCGGAAGGTGAGACACTTTCTGGTGATGATGCCCTGGCCTGGCTCGAAAGCCTCGCTGAGGGCAAAGAAGATGAACTCCGCGCCCAGGCCGAAGCCGAATCACAAGCTCGCGTTGCCGAAATCCTCGGTCACAAGTCCGCTGAGTCCGAAGCAGCTGTCGAAGAACCTGCTGTTGTGGAAGAAGCCCCTACTGGCGAAGACATCTCCGAGTTAGGAGCAGCCGGTGAGGAAACCGAAGAAGGTGAACTTGATTGGGAAAGTCTGGCAGAGCAACTTGAGGAAGTTGAAGGCACAGTCTCCACTGTGATGCCTGCTGCCGAGGGTGAAGACGCACTCGCCTGGCTCGAAAGCCTCGACGTGGGCGAAGCCGAGGACTTCTTCGCCGAAACCGAAGCTGAAGCAGAGCAGGAGCCGCTCGCTGAAGCATCTGCGGAGGGTCTGGAAGAAGCGCCTGGTGCCGAAAGCTTCTTTGGTTGGGAATCGTTTGGTGAAGAAATCACCGAAGTCGCTGCACCCGTCGCCGAAGGCGATTTTATGTCCGGCGACGACGCGCTGGCCTGGCTTGAAAGCCTCGCCGCGGGCAAGGAAGAGGAACTCCGTGCCCAGGCTGAAGTGGAGACACAGGCCCGTGTTGCCGAAATTCTAGGGCACAAACCCGAAGCAAAGCCCGCTGAACCAGAACCGGTTGTCGAAGAAGCTCCATCAGCCGCGGAAGAAGCCCCGACCACTGAGGGTTTCTTTGGCTGGGAAGCGTTCGGCGAGGAAATCGCCGAAGTCGAAGCCGCAGCGCCCGTTGTCGAAGAAACCGTTTCCGGTGAGGTTGAGAGCGTTGCCGAGAGCGA
>JBJYXQ010000334.1:0-5244 GCA_046260035.1 Anaerolineae bacterium | reverse complement strand
GCCGATAGAAAAGCTGCCCCAAGCTTGGGAGGGAGGACGTCCAATGTTAGGTAGATTTTCAAAGGGGATCGTGCGGATAGTCGTCATTGGCCTTGTCCTGCTGTTGAGTGGATGTCATGAGGCAGATACTACAACCACTCCAACGGATATGTCAACCGCGAAACAGATCATCGGCGGTGAGGAGGAACCTATCCCGACTGTAGATCTCAGTATCGAAATGCAGGCGACCCAATCCTGGCGAATTGCCTTTGTCCCAAAGGAAAAATTCTACGCGAAGACCGGAAATCTGGGGCCGTATTGGCAACCGGCATGGGATGGTGCTGAACAAGCAGGTAAAGACTTTGGAGTGAATATGATCCTGGTTGCCTTACAGGAAGCCTGTGACACCGATGCGGCATGTATCGAACCGCAGATTCGCCTGGTTGCAGACTTAGCCGAACAGAACAACATAGATGGAATCATCCTCGCACCTTTAGATTCCAACCGGTTAGCGCCAGTGGCAAATAAGGCAATTGCATCGGGGATCCATGTCCTGGCTATGGATACGGCTGTGAACAGCGATCAACTGTTGACGTTCGTCGTGTTCGATAATTACAGGGCCGGAAAAATGATCGGTGACTGGGTGGTCGAACAATTGGGCGGAAAGGGTAAAGTCCTGATCTTGGAAGGCCCGCCCGATCAACAAAATGCCGTTGACCGACGCAACGGTTTTCTGGCCGGACTACAAAGGGGCAATATGGATGTCCTCGATGCACAATCCGCAGATTGGGAGATTGAGCCGGCTAAGGCTGTAACCGCGGCATGGTTACGAACGTACCCCGATGTTGATGCTATCCTAGCCGCGAATGACGATATGGCATTAGGAGCGGCTCAGGCTGTAGTAGAAGCCAACCGGCAAAACATCACTATCACCGGTTTCGATGCAACCGCGGCAGGAGTAGCGGCGATTGTATCTGGCGCGATAGCCGCAACCGTGGATCAGGCGCCAGCCAAACAGGCACGCTTAGCTGTTCAATTGTTGATTCGGCACCTGGAAACTGGCGAAACGTTTCCTCCCATCATTTTTTTGCCAGATATCCCCTTGGTGACTAAGGAAAACGTCGCAGACTATTTACTTGCTCCTTGACTGGTGGTGCCGTAAAAAGAGGATAAGGGATCAGATTGATGAAACGAAAAACGAAAGCTCATTCGTCACCCAAATCGTTAAGCGAACTTGTTATCCAGCGGGTTCTATTGATTAGCTTAATTGCGATCGTGGGTCTGGGAAGCACAATTGTCTTAAGTTCGTGGGTGACGTTGCTGCGAGTTCAGAGTCGGATAGACGATATCAGCGTTGAGGCTGCCCGAACGTTCGATATGTTCTTCCTCGATATTCGGAGTGACTTGTCCGCTACCAGTGATGGCCTGACGATCCATCCTGATGTGGACCTGGCGCTACTCCAACTACGCGCGCGGAATCAATCCTTTCTTGACGTGCTCTTCGTCAACCTTGATGGTACGGTCTTGGCGCAACGTAGCGCCTTGGGGCGACCACAGCGGGCTGTTATTGAGCAACAGAGTTGGTTGCTGAACCCTCCGGCCTTTGGTGGAGCTTACATTGGTCCGGTCGAGTTCGAAGGTCAGGCGCCTTATGTGGACATGGCCGTAACGGCGACCGATGATATAGGGTTGCCCGCTGGCCTCCTGTGGGTCAGAGTGGATTTGACGGCGCTCTGGAATACCATGCTCGATATCGATGTGGGCAAAACAGGCTACGCTTATATCGCCGATAATACCGGTCAGCTGGTTGCCTATCGCAACCGGCGGCTTTTGGAAACCGGCAGCAATTTGGTGGATCTGGTGGGACGTACCCCACAAGCCATTGAGGCATCACCCATGAATTGGTATACAGGTCTTAACGGTCAACTTGTTTTGGCGTCCGCGCAACCTCTGAAAGTCGTGCCGTGGTTTGCTCTGGTGGAGCAGCCGATGCGCGAAGCCCTGACCCCGGCCTTGCTGCCGATCATTATTGTGTTGGTTATTTTGGCGCTTGGGGGTCTCGTGTTTTACGACGTCATCAAATTTACCCGTGTCCGCATTGTCTTGCCGCTGTTATCGCTTCAGGAAGTGGTTGGACAAATCAGGGATAAGCCACCGGACCAAAAAATCGTCGTTGAATATGAAGATGAACTAGGACAATTGGCGCGCGGATTCAACCGTATGTCCGATCAACTGCGGCAGGCTTTTGAGACATTGGAGAAAGCTAACGCGGAACTCCAACAAGAGATGATCGAACGACGGCGGACAGAGGAAGAATTGGCGAAAGAGCGGCTGTTGCTGCGCACAGTCATTGATAATGTACCTGACGCGATCTACGCTAAGGATCTACAGGGACGGAAAACGTTCGCCAACCGTGCCGACCTGGACAATATCGGTGTGGAGATGGAAGAGGAAGTGTTGGGCAAAAGCGATTACGATATCTTTCCCCCGGATATAGCCGCGCGCTTTGATACCAATGACCAGATTGTCTTCCAGACTGGACAGCCGGTTCTCAATGAGGAAGAATTCTTGACCAATGACAAAGGAAAACAGATCTGGCTACTCAGCTCCAAACTGCCGCTCAAGGACCCGGCAGGACAAATCATAGGATTGGTGGGCATCGGCCGTGATACCACTGCTATCAGAAGGGCCAGCATGGAACGTGAGCGGCTCGTGAAGCGGATCCAGGAATCCGAACAGCGCATTCGTCAAATCATCGACACTGTGCCGGAAGGCGTGCTTTTGTTGGACGCTGAGTTGAATATTCTCCTAAAAAACCCTCCTGCCGATGAGTATTTGTCGCGATTAATTGGTGAGGAAGTCCAAACTTCAAGCCGAAAACTCACACATCTGGGAGGGCGGCCCATCGCCGAATTATTGACCTCTCCACCTCAAGGATTATGGCATGAAGTTACCGTGAATCGACTTCACTTTCAGGTCATTGCACGTGCAGTAGAAACTGGGCCGGCAATGGGGGGCTGGGTCTTTGTTATCCGTGATGTGACGGAAGAATACGAAGCCCAGCAGTCCGTCCAGCGCCAGGAACGGCTGGCGGTCGTCGGGCAACTGGCCGCCGGTATCGCACACGACTTCAACAACATCCTCGCTGGGATTGTGCTTTACAGTCAGATGTCGCTGCGTATGCCGGACATCTCCCCGATACTTCGGGAACGCTTGACTATCATCGCCGACCAGGGACGCCGCGCTTCAGATCTCATCAACCAGATACTGGACTTCAGCCGACGCGCGGTTTTGGATCGACAACCTTTGGATCTGACACCTTTGCTCAAGGAGCAGGTCAAGTTCTGGGAGCGCACGTTGCCGGAGAACATCCGATTGGATTTCACGTGGGGGCCGGATGTGTATGTCGTCAACGCTGATCCTACGCGGATACAACAGGTTTTTATGAACCTAGTGGTGAATGCGCGCGACGCGATGCCGGAAGGAGGAGAGTTATATATCGACTTAACTCGGATATATATTGCGGATACCAAGTCCGCTCCACTACCTGGTATGTCGGTCGGGGAATGGGTACGGGTCGCAGTCACGGATACCGGGATAGGCATTCCCGGAGACGTGCTCCCGCATATCTATGATCCTTTCTTTACCACGAAGGAACCGGGAAAAGGTACAGGTCTGGGATTGGCGCAAGTGTACGGCATTGTGTCTTCGCACGAAGGGCGAATCAATGTTAATACCCAAATCGGCGTTGGGACCACGTTCACGATTTATCTGCCGGCATTACCCTTGCCGGATTCACCAGCGGTTTCTGTCATAGATGCACATTTACCTCTGGGACACGGCGAAACCATTTTAGTAGTGGAAGATAATGCCACGACCCGTGCTGCTGTGATCTCCGGTCTGGAACTTCTGAACTATCGTACTCTTGAAGCCTCCCATGGAAAAGAAGCCCTTGACCTTTTCACTCGGCACCATCAGGAAATCGCGCTGGTGTTAAGCGATCTGGTGATGCCTGAGATGGGCGGAAAGGCATTGGCGGAGGCGTTATACGCGCGAGAGCCGACCGTACGTATTGTGGTTATGAGCGGGCATCCGCTGAACACAGAAATAGACAGCCTTCATGAAGCAGGAATCACAGACTGGCTTCAGAAACCACCGAGCCTGGAGCAACTTGCCGAAACGTTAGCGAAGGCTATGATTTGAACAGGGAAGCTGGTCGCTGACATCTTTCGATGATATGACGCTGACTGCTATTGTCCTGGTCCTCATTTCAGCGTTCACCCACGTGGGGTGGAATGTGCTCGGCAAGCGGGACCATCCCACGGCGGCGTTCCTGCTGGTGGCGATAGTGCTTGGTTGCCTGTGCCTGTCGCCATCGTTGCTCTTTTGGGGGCACGCGCTGGCTGTGTTCCCGTTGGCGGTGTGGCGATGGCTGGTCGTCGCAGGCTTCTTTGAGGCGCTCTACTATGCGACGCTGGCGAGTGCGTACCGCACGGGTGATATGTCGGTGGTCTACCCGCTGGCGCGCTCGGTACCGGTGGCACTCGTGGCCTGCATCAGCGTGTTGTTGGGATATCGTGCGCAATTGAGCCTTACGGTTCTGGTTGGGATTGGGCTGATCATCGCTGGTGGGTTTGTGCTGCCGCTGCGCACATTTTCTGTGCGATGGAGCGATTACCGCCAGCGGGCGACGGCGTTCGCGCTCCTCGCGGCGGCGGGGACGGCAGGGTATTCGCTGGTGGACGATCACGCGCTGCGGCTGCTGCGGGCAGTGCCCGGACTGCCCGTCAGTCCGGTAGCGGCGACGCTGCTGTATGCGTTCTTCGAAGGGGTGAGTTCGGCACTGTGGCTGGCGGTGTGGATCGCGTGGCGCAGCGCCCGCCGCGCGGAAGCGCGGGAAGTGGCGCGGCTTTATCTGGGCCGTGCGTGGCTGGCGGGTTTCTTCATCTATCTGGGATACACGCTCGTTCTGGTGGCGATGGGATTTGTCACGAACGTCAGTTACGTCGTTGCTTTCCGCCAGATCAGTATCCCGTTGGGTGCGCTCGTGGGCGTTTTCGCGTTGAAGGAGCCGCGTTACAGGCCTAAATTCGTCGGCGTGATGGTGATGTTTTTGGGGCTGATGCTTGTAGCCAAAGGGTAGGTTACTGGTTGAAACTCAGGAAGGAGGTTACGATGCTCAGATTTGCTGCTCGACTTGTTTTGTTTTTTGTGTTTATTGTACTGTGCATTCTGATAAGCTTCGGGTCGGCGCTTGTTCACAAC